>JAITIZ010000239.1 GCA_031279215.1 Planctomycetaceae bacterium | reverse complement strand
CGGGAACACCGCGATCAAGTTCCCGGCAAGGAAAAACGTGTGATTTATGGGGCGTTGGCGGGAGCGGTTTTTCAGAAACACATTATAAAGTCGGCGTTGCAAGAAGGCTTTTTTGTAATCACGCAAAGCGGCGACACCATGAAAATCGAAAATCCCAAGAACTTCAAAGCAAAAGAATTTTAGATAGACTTATTTATCAACAATTTTCACCAGACGAAAAATGTTTAGACAATGGCAATTTCGACGAAGCCGAAATTTATGGAATAACCTAACGATATAAATAATGTAACAGTTCACAAAAACAAATTACAACATCAATATTCGAATTTGTTAGCGTAACACCGTTTGAAATCAAAAACGAATTTGAACATCAAACCCCAAAAGTTACGTTTTAGATGGTGATAAACCGGAAAGAGTTTCAACATGGACAATTTAAACAAAATACCGAAACGATATCAGAAAGATATTAAAACGGCGGTAGATTTACTCAAAAACGAAGGGTGTAAGTCGGTATATCTTTTTGGTTCCATGGTTACAGGTAAAATTCATGATCATTCCGACATTGATATTGGTATCAAAGGTTTGCCGGCAGAAAGATTTTTCTCTGTTTATAGTAAGTTGTACGGAAATTTAAGTACGAACATTGATCTGGTTGATTTTGATTTCGATACAGATTTTTTTTCACTTCTTAATGAATTGGAGGAGATCATTGAAATTGGATAAAAAACTTCAAAAAAAAATTGATGCTGAAATAAAAAACATCGAAAGATTGTTTTGTGAATCTAAACCGTTGTTTGATTTATGTAAAGTTAAGACGCCCGATTTTATCGAGGCATCTGCCGTATCACTTACGTTACATTCCTTTTATAACGGTATTGAAAATATATTATTGCTCATCGGAAAAAGTATTGATGAAAACATTCCTCATGGGCAGGAATGGCATACAACCTTATTTAACAATGCGTTTATGGCAAACAGTAACAGAACAAATATTTTTAGAGAAGAAATTAAGATGGAACTTAGGGAATACCTGACCTTTAGACATTTTATTCGTCACGCATATAACTATACGATAGATAATGTTAAATTAAAACCATTGGTAGAAAATGTTGAAAGCGTTTGGATAAAGATCAAAGAAGATTTAAACATATTTTATGAAAAAAATCAATATGAGACACAAATATATTAATTTACCGTTTGAGAAAGTATAAAGAAAACCAGATAAATCAGTTTTGATCTATTTTTCTGTGTTTGTTAATAACTATTACGAAAACTAAAATTATTAACGTACAAATAATCTAATAAAAAATTTGATACAATTATGGACTTTTTTCAGCATCAGGAACAAGCGAGAAAACGGACAACACTACTTGTATTTTTGTACGTTTTTGCGGTTCTATTGCTTGTTGCGGCGGTTTATGCGTTGGCTGCCTTTTGTGTTGTTCAGGGCGGCGGCAATCCTTTTGATCCGGTCATTTTATTCGGATCAATTGGCGGCGTTCTGTTATTGGTTCTTGGCGGGAGTTGTTACAAGATATCGGAATTATCATCGGGCGGCGGTCGTGCGATTGCCGAAATGCTTGGCGGACGCCCCATTTCTTCGGCAAGTTATCAACCAGTAGAACGTCGTCTTTACAATATTGTTGAAGAGATGGCTCTTGCTGCCGGAGTGCCGATTCCAACCGTTTACATTATGGACAAGGAACCTGGAATCAATGCATTTGCCGCCGGATTTTCGTCACGTGAAGCGGTTATCGGAGTCAATCGCGGAACGGTTGATTTGCTCACACGGGATGAATTACAGGGCGTGATTGCCCATGAATTTTCGCACATTTTGAACGGCGATATGCGAATGAATCTTCGGCTGATCGGAATTTTGTTTGGGTTACAAATTTTGGCGGTTGTTGGTTATTACGTAATGCGGATTGGAATGGTTTCAGGAAATAATCGCAACAGCAAAAACGGCGGCGGTGCAGCGGTTATTATGTTGATTGGTTTGGGCGTTATGATTCTTGGTTATATCGGAATGTTTTTCAGTGCAATAATTAAAGCGGCAATTTCACGTCAACGTGAATTTTTAGCGGATGCGTCGGCGGTTCAGTTTACGCGGAATCCTGACGGTATTGCGGGAGCGTTGAAAAAGATTGGCTGTCCGAATGTCGGGAGTGCGGTGTCCAATGAACACGCTGCGGAAGCCAGTCATCTTTTTTTCGGTAACGTTTGTAGTATGTTTTCGCTTGGTAATATTTTTGCAACACACCCTGATTTGACAACACGGATTCGCCGGATTGATCCGCGTTTTGACGGACATTTTCCGAAACGGATTGAACCGGTCAATTTTTTTGATGAAACCAAATCAGCAAACCGGAAATATAACGAAACGAAATTTTCAGATAAACCGGAAAGATTAAGCAATATTATCGAAAATATCGGCAACATTAATCTTGAAAAAATTCTTGTTGCCGGAAGTTTGTTACAGAGTATTCCCGACAACATTGCTGACGCTGCTCGTGATCCGCTAACAGCGAAAGCGATTTTTTATGCGATTTTGTTGGATTCAGACGAAACAATCCGGCAACAACAATTCGGAACACTTTCTATTTCGGAAACGCCGTTTGTTGTTCAACAGTCGCAACAGAATTTCCTGAATTTACAAGGACTTGCCGACAATACTAAAATTCCGCTTGCGCAACGGATTACGTCGTCCCTTCGTCAATTGACGTTGGCGCAATACAAACATTTTTCGGATGTTGTTGACAAACTGATTGCCGCAGATCAAAAGATGAGTCTGTTGGAATACACGCTCAAGGCAATTTTGTTGCGTGATCTTGATGTTCATTTCGGTATTGCCAAACCTATTGATGTACGTTATTCCACGATTGATTCCGTCCGGCAGCAAATTATTACAGTATTATCATTCCTTGCTTTTTCCGGTCATACGGATGTTGCTGTTGCGAAAAAATCTTTTGAAATATCGTCAGAGGAACTTAGTTTAACCGATCCAATGTTACGTGAAACGGACTGCACGGTTCCGAGATTTGATCAATCACTTCGGATTCTGGCGGAAACATCGCCGAAGTTAAAAAAACAAATTTTTACGGCGTTAATGACGTGTATTCGTTACGATGGTCAGATCACGGAACGTGAAGGTGAATTGATTCGGGCAATTGCCGCAATGCTGGCGATTCCAATGCCGGATTGGAATGAATAACGGTTAATGTAAACGTAATATTTATTTTGCGAAAAAGACAAGTATCAATGTTTATTTTTGTGTTTTCGGTACGTTAAATTAAATTCCGAATTGATTTAATTTACATTTTACGTTTCAATATATGCTGACTTCACCTATTCCCAAAGTGGCGATTCTTTTGGAAACCTCACGGCTTTTGGGGAGAGGAATGCATCAGGGAATTGTCAATTATTCACGGCTTCATGGTCCTTGGGCGTTTCATGTTTGGCTCATGGATGAATTGACGGATTCGTTTAGTCTGGTGAAATGGAGAGGCGATGGAATTATTGCACGAATTCCAAATAAACAAGTCGAAAAAGCCATACAAGTTGCCGGACTTCCGACTGTTGGTGTTATGTTGACCGACGAACAACGCCAACCATCCAGTTCTTGTTTTCATTTTTCTGAAATCAATGTTGAATCGTATGAAGCAGCGGTGTTATGCGCCGAACATCTTTTGGAACTGCAATTCAAAACGTTTGCATTTGTTGGTGAAAAAAATGATGTCAGTTGGTCGTTGCAGCGTCAAAAAGGTTTTTGCGACAAAATTACTCAAGAAGGATTTTCGTGTCAATGTTATATTCCGTCGAAACAGAGTCGGTATTCGTGGAATGATGACAGTGTTCAGCTTGGAAATTGGTTGGCAAAACTGCCGAAACCGGTTGGATTACTTGCCGCTTTTGACCTGCGCGGGAAACAAATTATTGATGTCTGTTTTGAACGGGGAATTAAAGTACCGGAAGAAATTGCTGTTATCGGAATCGACAATGATCAATTGATCTGCGAGTATTGTTGTTACCAACCCATGAGCAGTATTGGATTTGATACGGTTTTGGGAGGTTACAAAGCCGCGGAGATGCTTGATCAGATAATGAAAGGAAAACAAACCGAACCGATTTGTTTCCGCATACCGCCGCTTCATGTTGTTGCTCGTCAATCGACAGATTGTTATCGGTTGAACGATCCGCTATTGGTTCAAGCCTTAGAGATCATTCGATCACAAACGACCCGCCGAATCAATGTCGAACAACTTTGCCGTCAATTGGATGTTTCAAAAAATACGTTGGAAAAGAAATTCAAACAACAATTCGGTTGTTCTATTCTTTGTAAAATCAATCAGGCAATTATTGCACAGATTAAAATTTTGTTATCTGAAACAAATATGACGATAGCGGAAATTGCGGAACACTGTTTGTTTGACAGCGACACCAATCTCTGTAAATTTTTCAAACGTGAAACCGGTACGACAATGCGTCAATGGCGTCTTCAGGCAAAACAAACATCAAAAGCCCCTTCTGTTCCGTTTGGTTAAATTCTTCGGTTAAGAGAATAATTTATTTGTAATATTTTTTGTATTCATCATTTGACGTTTAATGTAATCCATCAGTGAAATTTTTGTTTTTTGCTCTTAACCCCGCTAGGGGGGTGAAATGCATAACCGGCGGTGAAGCGAAGCGCAACCGCCGGAGTAGGAATTCCCCCATTTTCCCAAAGCCCTGCAAGGGCGAGTTAATAGTGAATAGTTAATAGTTAATAGTTCGCAAGCGGATTACTACCTAAACGGTCATCATTCCGCTTGCGACACTCTCCACTCTCAACTCTCCACTCTCAACTATCAATAATCTCGCCCCGTGCGGGGCTTTGACAAAGGAGAGGAGGTTCTGATCCGTAGGTTGCGCTACGCTTAACCTACGGTTATGCACATCTCGTCCCTGCGGGACTAAGAAAACATTAAGAGATTTAAGGAAATTTCACGAAAATAGAACCAAAAAACAAAAATTCCACTGATAGATTACCGTTTAATCAATTAAGAATTTTGTTAAAATAATATTTTCCGTAAAATTCCATAGAATAATACCGGATGATAAACAAATAGAATTGTTACTGAAATAGATATTATTTTTTTCTTTTATCTTTTTTATTAACCCGTTCAAGTTTTCGTTGTTCGGCGGCTTTTTCTGTAACGTTTCGAATGAGTTTTGCGAAAAAGCCTTCATTTTTTGGTTTTGCCGGGGTTTTGTTTTTTGTGTGTTTTTTCCGATCTTTTAGTTCTGTTGTTTTCCGATCTTTTATATCTGTTGGCGGCAATGTGATTACTTTTGGGGTTTCTTCAACGGGTTTTTTGGGAATAAACCGCCGTTCCAGTAATCCCCATGTTGTTGAAACAATAAAGTAAATACAAAGACCGCTTGGTATTTTGAAGAACAAAAACCCCATAAAGATCATCATATATTGCATCATTTTCCGTTGCAACCGGGTTTGTTCATCGGTTGGCGGCGGCATCATCACCGCCTGCTGAATCAGAAATAGGACAATCGTCAACAACGGTAACAAATTAAAATATGGTCCCAGTGCAAAAATAGCGAAAAAATTTGTTCCGGTTCCTGTATTGAAACTTGCCCATCCCACAGAAGCCCAGAACGAACTCCAATCAAAAAGCATATCCGGCGCAGAAAGATCACTACACCACCGAAATGTTGGCGAGATCAACGGAGTACCGTAAAGCCCGACATCAATCGACAACGCTTTATACAATCCAATAAAAATCGGTAACTGAATAAAAATCGGTAAACAACCGCTTAACGGATTATAACCGTGTTTTTTGTACACAGCTTTAATTGCACTTGAACGGGCTTGTAGATCATCTTTGTATTTTTCGTTAATTTCTTTTAACTCCGGCATAATATCTGCCATTTTGATTGCGCCCAATGCTTGCTTGAGACTTAACCGAAACATCAAAAGCCGTACACAAATAGTCAATGCAATAATCGCCGCTGCGTAACTCATACCAAGTGAATGAAAGAAATGCAAAATTGCAAGCAATGGTTGTGCGGCAAACCAAAACCAGCCATAATAAATTGTTTCACTAAGTTGATGTTCTGCAAGAATGGCAGTATCTTTGGGACCGATAAAAACAGAATAATTGTGTTTAATTTCTTCACCGGGTTGTAACGTTTTTTCTCGGCTCCAAAGCCGGAAGGAAATATCGGTTAATTTATTCCATTCGGTATTTTTTTCTCCGACGCGGATTGGAAATGATCGAACATGCCATGTGAGTTCATTCTCTTGATTTTGCGGTTTGAGAGTACACTGAAAATAGAGCGAATCAACTCCAATATAATCTAAGGGTTCATCAATCCAGGGATTATCGTTTTTATCGTTTCCGATGAAGGAGTTGGCGATTAACTGATTGGTATTGTTGCGAAAGCGAACAACAATATCACGAATTCCGTAGGCTTGCCTCCAACTGGGACCTGTTTTTTGTGCGTACCAACCGCCTTCCAACGGCAAACCGGTCGGACCATCAAGTTGATAGGCGACTTTGTGTTCTTTGGTATCAAGATTGCGGATTTTAATCTGAAACGTTAATCCATATCCGGCTCCGATAGAAGGTGTTTTACCTTCAATTTGTTCGATTTTTTCCAAACGGTATGTTTTGACCATTTCGAGATTCCACGCAGGAATAGCACGGCGAAATGAAGCTTCGTTTTCTGTTGCGTTAATAAGTTCCCAAGATTCCTGCCGTAACAATACGCCGGGAAGTTCCAGATCAAGCGAAGAATCACGCGGAACAATCCCCTTGATTGTAGAATTACCGGCTTTTAAACTTGCAGGAAAATCAAGTTGATAGTCATCAATTTGTTGAAGTGTTGTTAAAAATGAGAGTTGGTCGGATGCCGTACTGTCTTTACTGTTTTTATTACTAAATTGAACGTTAAGCCGATCACCCCAAACAACTCCGCGCAAACCGCCAAGATGACGATATTCTTCATAACCCTTTGGAACAGATTCCGGTCGAATCACATCCATGGGATATTGACGAAGAATAATTCCCAATTCCTCAATCGTTTTATCTTGCCGTAATACTGTTAACTCAATGTAATCACCCGGTTTTGTTTTTAACAGGCAATTTCGTAAATCGTTAAATTTTTTGATTTGTGTTATTTCAAAGGTGTTGGTTTTTTTATTTTTGAGATCGAACCGAGTGATTCGGTCACCGGGCATTAAGCCGAATAGTTGAGCGGGAGTTCCTTCCCCCACAACTTGAACCGTAACACCTTCACCATATTTTTCCGCTTCTACCGGATCAACAACAATTTGACCAAGATAACCGGATAACTCTTGAACATCACGATATTTTGTTGTATTTAATTCTACTCGGGCAATTGCTGCGCCTTGGTTGGTCAAGGTTACGAGCATTTTATACGGACTTTGGGGATCAAGGGAGCCGAGAGTTACCCAAGCGGGTTCTACGATAGCTGCTTCGATATTTGGGGATTGTTCGTTATTGATTTCAACCGGAGTTTTTTCTTTTTCGGGTTCGGGAATCAACGATTGATCCAAGATGTCCTGCTGATTTTGTTGCTGCTGCTGTTGTTGCTGCCGGCGAAGTCTTTCTTGTTGCTGCTGCTGATCATTTGAAGTCAACCAAAGATGAACAAACAAACAACCCATCAAAATCATCAGGAACAATGTGTTACGTTCCTGAAGCGAACGGCGTGAATCGGGAAGAAGTGATCGCATGAAATAAAAAAGGACAAACTAAATGTTTTGACGATTGCCAATTTAAAACCCAATAAAATACTTTGAAATTTCTAGAATATTCCGCCGGAAATACAACAAGATTGTTGTAAAATCATTTAAATTTTCCTACATCTGACGGTTCATAAAACATGAAGATTTCAGTAAGGACTAACAATCATAACAAAACATCCCGAAAAAACAACCGGAGAGCCAAATTAGGCATAATGAATGATTACTGAAAGCATAAAAAAAGACCCGAATTGTTACAATTCGGGTCTCAACCGTTTCAAGAATCAAATACCGAAGCTTTAATTCGCCGGTTTTTCTTCGGCGGGTTTTTCTTCGGCTTTGGGGACTTCCGCAGCAGGTTGTTCGGCTTCAACAGCTGCCGGTTGTTCAGCCGGAGTTGTTTCTGTTGCCGATGGAGGTGTTGGCGGAGTGGTCGGAGTTGAAGGCTTCGGCGTACAACCGAGCGTAAACAATCCGAGACAAACGGTCATCAGACTTAAAGTAAGTAATCTTCTCATGGTTAGTGTTTCCTTAAATTTTTGGTTTTGAGAAATGAAACAAAACGGGTAACGGATTCCCTTTGAACAAAACGAGTATCCGTACTCCAATTACAATCACTATATCATAGGCAATGTTTGAAAATTTCTCAATAGACCACAAGAAAAAAATAATTTTTTTTAATTTTTTTAATGCTATAGACGAAATAACCAATTTTAACGATATAAACAGTAATCTTTAATTTGTCCTATTTCACTTCATGGAACGGCAAAATCCGGTAAACTTTATAAAATTCATTGGCGTAAACAACCTGAAATGTTTTATGATGCGATAATTCAGGGTAAGCGGAACAAAGAATATATTCAAATCCGTATCGAAGCCGTAATTGTTCTATCTCTTCGTCTGTTTTCCACCAAAGTAAAATCGTTAATGATCGGTCATCACAAAGCTGCCCTTTTTCGTTGCGGTAATAAAAAAGGTCGTGCATCATCTGTTGCCAGCGGACAATTCCTTCGGCGTCTTGGGGAATATTTTTCCATGTTCCAATATCACTTCGCCGCGCATGCCATTTGAAAGTAGTTCCTTCGCGGGGAATCCAAAATTTTGCGGTTCGGGGAGTATTTTGCGGATCGGCAATCCATCGGCAAGCATCAATCCAATGATAAGCAATATAAGGACGTCCCGGCTCAATTCGTGAATAAGCCTTGTAAGTTCGAGCATCGCCCAGTGTTTTGAGGGAATCGAGCGGAGCGTAAAACAAAATAACCGCATAAAGTCCAAGCAATCCCCAAACCTGAAATGTTTCGAAATTTGTCCTGTTACGCAAAAATCTTTTCGCAAACACAAGCAATCCCCAACAAACCAACAGAGTCAACGCCCAAGGAATCCCGGATTCGGCAACCGTATTGGAAAAATAAATTCGGTAACCGAAAATGAGTGTATCGAAAAATAGATAAACACAAAACGGAACCCCAAACAAAATCAACCAACCGGAAATCGGTAGAAAATAAACTCCGTATTTCTTACTCTGGAATTTTTGAACACTTTGAACGTTTTGAATACTTTGAACGTTTTGAATACTTTGAACACTTTGAACGCTTTGAATATTTTGAACACACGGAACACTTTGAACCGCTTGAATTTTTCGGAGTTTTTGCAATGTTGTTAAAAAATGCCGAAGAGCACCAACCGCAATTCCAGCCGGAACAAAAATATCAGAAAGCCGAAACCAATAAAATCGAAGGATTTCCGCAGTCAGAATCTGGTTGTTCTGAAGTCCGTAGGCGGTTAAAATTCCGATCAGGAACAGAATTAAAGTTCCCCAAATGAAAGAGTCGAAACGTTGTTGCCGTTGGTTTTTGTGCTGACCGAAACGGCAAATCGTAACCCAGACTGTTGCCAGTAACACAAAACGAACAAGAGAAGTCCAAGGGAATTGATACGGCAGCAAATGATGATACAACCGTTCAAAAACGTAAATCCGATGAGCTTCCCGAACTGTTTCCGGTGAAATTCCGTAATCGAGCAGCAACGCCGGAAT
The DNA here is from genome assembly GCA_031279215.1 of Planctomycetaceae bacterium. Taxonomy (GTDB): domain Bacteria; phylum Planctomycetota; class Planctomycetia; order Pirellulales; family Thermoguttaceae; genus WRKP01. Next base: position 22,580 of record JAITIZ010000239.1, on the reverse strand, counting down.
CAATCCGAATAAGGACAAAAATCCCCCAATAAAAAATCCCCACGGAATAACGAAACGGCGTGAAAAAATTGTGTTGCGGTAATCGGCGAACCAGACAAATCCGGCAGCCAAAACAGACCAGCCGCCAACCAGAACATGGAATGCCGAAGCTGTTCCGAGAAAAATCCAGGTTCGATGCCAACGTCCGCGAAGCATTGATTCGAGCCCGAGAAAGACAAACGGAAAAGCAAATGATTTTCCCTCAACACCGCCAAGAATCCATTCTCCGGCAGCATGAAACGAATCAACATAATAAGCTAATGCCAAAGCAGTAGGAATTGCCGCCCAACGAACCGGAACCAACGTAAAACTAAGCCGTTGCCAACTCCAAGCAAGTAATCCCCAAGTCAGAAAACGTCCCGCCCATGCCATTGCGGCCGGTGAAAGAAAAAAGGATAACCAACCAAAAACAACATAAAATGTCCAATGTGAATCTTTGCTTTCCAAAAAAGAATCATTCGGAATCCAATCAGGATTCCAAAAATGAATCGCCTTGCCAATATAATACGGTTCATTCGAATCAGGAACCGTCCACGCACCAAAAATATAAAAAACCGCGAAAACCCCAATAATTTCGAGGATTGTTTTCAAACGATTTCTTTTGTGCCGGGGCATCTTTGAACCCGTCATGAACATTCTTTCCAGAGTTTATTAGAGTAACAAGAGTATAACCAGTAACAGTCTATTTTCTTAACAACCACATAATTTAAATCGTCCGCAGATTACGCAGATTTTCGCAGATTATTTTAAAAAATTTGTAATATATCAGTGGATTTTTTTCGTAACAGTCTATTTTGGACATTTTTGTTTTAATTTTTTTTTAACACGAAACACACAAAATTACACGAAAAACACGAAAGGTTTTTTTTAAGATAACTTTCGTGTATTTCGTGTTTAAAACTTTTTTGAAAATAATTTTTTGTCTATTCTTCCCTTGTTTGTGTCGTGCTTTCGTACTCTCAAAAAATAATCTTTGAAAATCCACGAAGATCGAATCTCTGCGAAAATCTGCGCAATCTGCGGACAAAAATAGACAATTACTATAGCCTGTACTATAGCCTGTCCCATTTCTCAACACTTAATATTAGTGAAATTGTCTGTTTATTGCAAGAGAGATACGTATTAAGTAATTGCTTATTAAGTAATTGCTATTGGCGGTTGCGCTTCGTTTGACCGCCGGTTAGGTACATATCGTCCCTGCAGAACTAATAAAACATAAGAGATTAAGGAAATTCTACTGAAATATTACTCTTTTTTTATTTTTTTCAAATATTTTTCCGATAAATAGAGATAGTGTCTTGTTTTTAACACAGATTTTTTTTAGATTATTCTGTGATATTTCAATTGAATTGGCATATCTACCTATTTTTGAGTGGTTTCTGTTTTAGAATGGTACTATTTTTGAAATCGGATTCACAAATTAGTTCTTTGGAGGGAAGATGAGCGGGAATTATTTTTGGGCAACAACTCTATCTTTCGTACTTTTTACCTGTTGTAATATTGTTTCCTTGTTTGGTGTTACCGAATTTAAGGTTAGCCGTTCGGAAAGTCTTTACGGTAAAGGAGTTCATGCTTTCTTTGATAAAGATTATGAGGGAGCAATCTGTTTGTTGACACAAGCGGAACAACTTGGCAGTGAAGACCCAAGACCTTATTATTTCCTTGCTCTTTCCCATTTTCGGCTCAAACAGAACGATAAAGCTGATAATTATTTCAAAAAAGCAGCACGGTTTGAATGGGAAGGACAATCTGCACGTGATTATGATGTTTCAGGGGCTCTTCGCCGGATTCAAGGTAATGAACGGTTGCATGTTGAGCGTTATCGCCATCAAGCCAAATTAGATTGGCAACACGCAGAAAAACGAAAACGCGATATTTTATACGCCAACGAAAAAAACAATGAAAAAAGAATTTTAACGGAAATGGCAAAACATCCGGTTGTTGCGGCTCCATTTGGTGCTCAGTCTATTGATCCTTTGGGAACAGGTAAAAAAATTGAAGTTCAGATATTAGAGGATTCAAGTTCCAAACCGAAAAAAGAATTACTGCCGGCGGAGGAGACCACGCCATCAAATAGTTCCGACGATACAAAATCTGACGATACAGAATCCGACGACACAAAATCCGACGACACAAAATCTGATACAAATAATATGACGACTTCTGATCATTCGGACAATAATAGTAAGGAAGATGAAAATAAGAAAGAAGATGAAGAATCAGAGGATGATCCGTTTAAATAATCCGGCAATTAGTTCGGTATTTTCTTTATACTTTACGGTATTACTCTTTTTTATTTTTTGTATTTTGAGCGGTTGTTTGGGGCAACAAGGTAAAAAGTTGCCGGACAATCGGTTGAAAATTGCTGTTTCTGTGGAGCCGCACGCATTTTTATTGGAACGGATTGGCGGAGAGCGGTTACGGATTGAAGTTCTTGTTCCGACCGGCAAAGAACCGGAACATTATCAGGCAACCCCGGATAAAATTGCAGTATTATCACAAACAAAAGTGCTTTTCCGAACCGGAATGCCGTTTGAAAACGTGTTGATTCCCAAATTAAAAGCGATTAACAGCAATTTGAAAATCGTTGATCTTCGTAAGGGAATTGCTCTTCGTCCTCTTGAACTTCACGATCATCAGCCGGAAACAGAACTCCATGAGCATGACAACCATGATTCTGTTACAAAACATCATAATCATAATCATCATTCCGCAACAATTGATAGTTCTCATCATGAATTTGATCCTCATATTTGGTTTGCTCCGACTATTTTGAAAACGGAGGTACAAACTATTTTGCAAACACTTTTGGAGATTGATCCGGAAGGAGCGGTTCAATATCGAAACAATGCTGAACAGTTTCTTGAGGAGATTGAGGTATTGCGGATAGATTTGGCGAAACGTCTTGCTCCATTGAAGGGAAAGACGGTTTTTGTGTTTCATCCTTCTTACGGATATTTTTGCGACGAATTGGGATTGCGCCAACGGGCAATTGAATTTGAAGGAAAATCGCCGAAACCAAAACAACTGACCGCATTGATAACAGAAATCCGTAACGGTAAAAATATTCCGGTTATTTTTGTACAACCGGAATTTAATCAGGCTCCGTCTCAGGCAATTACCGAAACAACCGGCGCAAAAATCGTCATTCATTCCTCGCTGGAACGAAATGTCTTGCAAAGTATGAAACGTTTTGCGGAGGAAATTATTCTTAACGAAAATTCTATTGAGTAATTACAAAAAGAGAAATTCTCTCCAACAACAATGTTCCGGCAAATAATGAATTGGCGTAATATATCAGTGGAATATTGGTCGATTTTTCGTCTGTAGATTTTCTCGGATTTTCGCAAAGATTCACAGAGATTCGCAGGGATTCACAGGGATTCACAGGGATTCGCTGATTTTTAGGGATTATTTTTTTACCGGTAACAGCGCAACAGTTTTACTCATCTACCCCGCCTTTTCATGGGTTTGTTTTAAGATACAATAGGACAATCGTTTTATTTTTTCCGATACTATAACAGTTTACTTATTAAAAATATGTCCAAACCACAACACACCAAAAAGAAAGCTAATCACGGTAAACGCCCTGCTAATTCAAAACTTCGTAAATCAAAACGTCAAAAAGTCAAAACCTAATACATCCGGTTGTCTGAATATGTTTTTGTTGCATGATTTTGGTGTAACAATCCGTTGTGAGAGGGCAAGTATTGTTCGGAGGTTACTATGCCGCGTCGTAAATTGATAGTTGATCCTTCGTTTTATGATGAGAACCAACCTATTGCGGATATTGAAGAGATACGTCAATTCAATACGCATCGGTTCGAAATGGAACAGCTCACAGGAATTTTATACGAGAATTTCGATGAAAAAACGGCGGTTGGTTATCTTGATACTTCTGATAACAGTTTCTGGGTACGCGGTCACATGCCGGATTTTCCGTTAATGCCGGGAGTGATTATGTGTGAATCGGCAGCGCAATTGACAAGTTTTTTCGCCAACAAATACAAGTTAATGCCCGATTGTATTATTGGTCTTGGCGGTTTTGAATCAGTTCGTTTTCGCGGTATTGTTCGGCCTGGTGATCGTTTTGTTGTTCAGGCAAAACTGGTTCACAGTAAAAAAATTCTAATTACCGCAGAATTTGTTGGGTTAGTCGGATGTAATCTTGTTTGCGAAGGAATTGTTAAGGGGGTTCCTATTGCTAATAAAGAGCCGATTGAGAAATAATTACAATAAAAGGCACAAAAATTCTGTTTTTATAAAGCCGAATTTGAAAGTATAATGAGTTAAAGTGTAATGAGTTACAGAACAAAATCTTATGTCGCGACGGGCTGTTAAGACGATAAATCAAAACCTTGATCTTTCACAAATTCTCAAAAAACCCGAAGAACTTCCTGCGCAATGGAGTTCGGAGACAATTTTTGAACGTCAGGCTCCATTAGAACTCGAAATTGGTTCAGGTAAAGGACTTTTTCTCCGTCAAGCTGCCGATCAATTTCCCGAACATAATTTTATTGGTATTGAGATTGGTCAGAAATACGCACGGTTTTCTGCTGCACGGCTTTATAACCGGAAAAACCGCAACGCAATAATTGTTTGCGGTGATGCAGCGAAGGTTCTACATGATCAAATTCCTGATAATTTATTGTCGGCGGTTCATGTTTATTTTCCGGATCCTTGGTGGAAACGGGCTCATCGTAAACGCCGTATTCTTCGGAGTGAGGTTCTTCTGCTGATTGAGCGGCGTCTTCAACCCAATGGAACATTTCATTTTTGGACAGATGTTGAAGAGTATTTTCTCTCAACACTAAAACTCATCACAGCCAACTCTTCACTTATAGGACCTTTTGATGTTCCCGAAAAAGAAGCGGAACACAATTTTGATTACAGAACCCATTTTGAACGCCGAACACGTTTACACGGTGAAAAAGTGTATCGGGTGATGTTCCGAAAACCATTGATAAGAGATTGTTGACAAAATAATTATGATTGGACACGTTTTTTTATCCAGTTCAATGCTTCGTCGTGGTTTGCAAACGAGCCGTCGAGTTGAGATTCGTAGGCTTCGTGGAGTAGTTTTCCCATTTTGGGTCCCGGCAGAATACCAAGCGGTAACAAATCACGACCTTGTAAAATTGGAATTGGTTTTTTATCACGGATTTCGAGTTTTTCTGCAATTTCTTCCCACGTTTCAATTTGGTGGCGAGGTTGTCCGGTTCCGCAGCCCAATGAATCCGCACGGCATAAAGCGGACCACATCCGAATATTGGTTGGTTCCAAACGGTTGGCAAGCCGCCGGACACTGCTAAAATCCGGTTTTTCATTCACCGGAATTACCGTATGAGCGAGGTGTTCCCGAACTAAACACCGGACATGTTCCACAACCCGATTGGGTAAACGTATTCGCTCAAGAAATTGTGTTGCCGGTTCAACTCCCTCAAAAGCATGATTGGGAGATACCCAAACACCATGATTATTCAAAATTGTTGTTGCCGGTTTGCCGAAATCATGACAAAGTGCCGCAAAAAGTAAAATCATTCGGTCTGCCTCCTCGAAATTTTGTTCCTCTGCAATCGTTGCTGCGGCATCGCAGGTCATTGCCGTATGCGTCAATGCATCGCCTTCGGGATGGTAAACCGGATTTTGCGGAATGTTGACCAATGCTGCAAGTTCAGGAAAACAGGAGATCCAACCGGTTGTTTTGAGCAACTCCAGACCTTTACTTGGAAACCGTCCTTTAATGGCCCATTTTTTCCATTCTCCTCCGACACGTTCTGCGGAAAGGGTTGTAAATTCGGAAAGAATACTTCGGCAAAATTCAATAGTTCGCGGTTCCATCTCAAAACCAAAACGTGATACGAATTGCATTCCGCGCAGAACACGCAATGGGTCTTCGCAAAACGCTTGCGTGGGAGCCCGAAGAATTTTCCGTTTCAAATCGCTCATTCCGTCAAAGGGATCATAAATAGAACCATCTGGACGTAATCCAATGGCGTTAATTGTGAAATCCCGACGTGAGAATGCTGTATAAGGATCGAGATTCGGATCAGAAGATATTGCAAATCCTTTATGTCCAACACCCCATTTTGATTCGGTACGCGGAATACTCAAATCAATTTCATTGTCAATTTTGACTGTTCCAAAACTCTGACCAACAAGATTGACATGGAAAAAAGGTCTTAATATTTTAAGAATTTTTTTGTAAGTTAAACCGTAAACCTCAATATCAATTTCAATATCCTTTGAAGTCCTTCCAAGAAAAATATCACGGACATAACCGCCGACTAAAAAACAATCACTCGCCCCGCCTTCAAACAATAACTCAATAATACGCCGAACTTTCGGTGTTGGTTGGAATAATGTATGCAGCATTGTACCTCTTTTTGTTCTAATTTTTTTGTTCTTTTGAAATGAAATTGATGGTAATATATTTGTAGAATTTTTATTTTGTGATCACTCTCACGGGGTAAACCCCGTCGTTAACGGAGGGATTTACTCTGCCATGATCTTTTTCCTACGCCCTGAATTAGTTGAGAGTTGAGAGTTGATAGTGGAGAGTGTCGCAAGCGATTTACAAGTATTCCGCTTAAAATCCGCTTGCAACACTTTCCACTTTCCACTCTCAACTTTCCACTATCAACTCTCAACTATCAACTAATTCAGGGCGAAGACCTTTTTAAACTTAAACAATAATTCCACTGATAGATTACAAAACTTTTAATATCGCCCAATGGAGAACTCCATTTAGCAATTACCTATTTTCGTCCGCAGATTACGCAGATTATTTTAAAAAGTTTTTTGAAAAGTAATATATCAGTGGAATAATTTTTTTTGGTTCTATTTTCGCGGCATTTCCTTAATCTCTTATGTTTTCTTAAATCCCGCAGGGACGAGATGATAGTTGATAGTGGAGAGTGCCGCAAGCGGATTACGACCTAAACGGCAATAATTCCGCTTGCGACACTATCTACTCTCAACTCTCCACTACGATGTTGCTCCTAACGGGGTTAAGAAGGAAAAATGAAAACAACTACTGACATAATTACCAATTCTTTTTCTTTGGAGAATTTTGGAGAATACGGAGAAGCCGGATATTTTTTTGTACACTTTTTTTTTATAAAAGTTTTTTTTATTGATCCTATTGACCGATCATCCCCAACGAATGATTCCTTAGCGGCTTACTTTTTATTATATCTTTCGGCAATTTATAATGTTATGTTCTTTTAAGATGAGGATTATTTTTTTTGCCGATAATCGTATAACTGTGGAACAACAGGTTTTCCCTTTTTTTCCCAATCACATCTTTAAGAAAATAAAAAAACTTCTAAATTAAAAAGACATTCCGAATATCAGGAGATTACGGTTCTTATAGCAATCATTCTTTCAAAAAAATTGTCCGGTTGTTCTTTGGGCATTTGACAACGAATCGTCAATGAATACAATCGTGCATGCGATTTGAAAATCGGTTTGAAAGATTTTCAAATTGGATTGTTTTTTATTTTCTTTATTTTTGATTTTTCATTGTTCCCCTTGTAATATACTATGTCCCAAGTAACGGAGTACGTTGAAAAAACCGTCGATATTCACAATGTGGATGTTCACGAAAATAACATCGTCAAAGAACTACAACGCTTGCGCGAAGTTCTGGTAGAACAACTCAATTTACAACGTTTTAATCTCTGGTTTGGTCAGGAATCGTCAATTTATTTTGAAGAAGCCAAAATTGTTTTTAGAGTTAAGAATCCTTTTGCGATTGACTGGATACGGTCGAATTTTCAGCAGGAAATAGAACAAGCCTTACTGAAGGTTTTTGGTAAAACATTCCCTATTGATTTTTCAATTATTTCGTCGGAAACAGCCCAAGCCAAAGATTCGAAAAAACAGCCCAAACCGGTGGTAGTACCTTCCATTCCTCGTCCGCACTGTCCCCTTCAAACTCCCGACGCGGTGCGTAAAAACGAAGATATTACAAATAAAAACGAAAAAGTTTCGCGTCAAAATAATATTCCGCGACGTTTTGCAACCTTTCACACTTTTATTGAGGGGCTTTCAAACCGTCTGGCATGCCGTGCAGCAACACTTGCCGTGGAACACCCCGGTCAAATCAATCCGATTTATATTTACGGTCCCACAAGTGTTGGAAAAACACATCTTTTAGAAGGTATTTGGTCGGCAATTCACCGGCTGCAAGGACGTAAACCGCCTTTGTATATGACTTCAGAGCAGTTTATATCGTCGTTCCTGGAAAATATCCAACCCGGTTCGTCACGAAACGGTATGTTAGGATTTCGTAACAAATTTTTAGGAATATCCATTCTGTTGATTGACGATATTCAATATCTTTCCCGAAAAGACGCAACCCAATCAGAATTTCTTAATATGATTGATACACTTCGGAATCAGGGAGTACAGATGGTTTTTACGGGAAACCGTCCGCTCAAAGAACTAACCGGTTTAAGAAATGAAATTATTTGTCGTCTTGAATCGGGAATGGTTTGCGGTATAGAATTACCGGAACGCGAAATGTCCTTCCGTATTTTTCAGAACATGGTTGCTCAACGTCAATTGCCTATTGGACACGATGTTTGCCGTATGGTAACTTCGCGTCTTGGGGTTCACGCTCGGCAACTTTCTGGAGCATTGAACCAGCTTCACGCTGTTTACCTGACAAGAAATGAACCGATTACATTGGAAATTGCAGAAGAAACTTTGGGTGATTTGATTCGTATTCAGCGGCGTGATGTTCGGCTTCAAGATATTGAAAAGATTGTTTGTGAAACATTTGGACTTTCGGAGCAAGCCCTTCAATCCAAAAGTCGGGCGAAACAAATTACGGCTCCACGAATGCTGGCGATGTGGCTCGCCCGAAAATATACTCGGTCTGCTCTCTCCGAGATCGGTAAGTATTTCGGCGACCGCTCGCACAGCACCGTTGTTACAGCCCAGAAAAAAGTAGATCAATGGGTCGATAAAAATCACCCCATTCATGCCGAACATCTCAATATTACCGAAATGATTCAAAAAATCGAACAAATTCTCCAATCAGGTTAATTCAAGTTAAAATTGAATACATGAAACACATGGACACATTCATAGGACGTTTTGGACCTCGCGAAATTGCTCTCGGAATCACATTTGGAGTTTTACTTGGACTTCTTCCAAAAACAAATCTTTTATTTGTGGTGTTTGCGATTTTCTTTTTTTTGTCTCATGCTAATATTGTTATTGGTATTTTGACAACATTGGTGATTTCCTTTTTTGCGCCATGGCTTTATCCATTGGCAGACCAAGTTGGGCGTGAAATTTTGGTTTCGGCGCAGGGACAGCAAGTTATTGGAATTTTGTACAGTATTCCGGTCGTTCCCTGGACAATGCTTGACAATACTGTTGTTCTTGGAATGTTTTTGTTAGGACTTCTTTTGTTTTTACCGGTTTTCCTTGTTGTTTGGATTTCCCTCAAAATCATTTTGCCGAAAAAAAAAGAACAACCGCCCCAATCAACTCCGCTTAAAACATAACTATATATAATTTTGTAACTATTTAGTAGAATAGTTATTTTAAACACAGAATACACGAAATACACGAAATATGCGGAATATGCGAAAATTGAGAGAAAGGAATTTTTGTAATATTCCGATGAAATATTACCAAAAAAATTACAGAAAATGTAATATATCAGTGGAATTTTTATTTTTCGCTCTTAACCCCGCTAGGGGTGTGAACTGCATAACCGGCGGTGAAGCGAAGCGCAACCGCCGGAGTAGGAACTCCCCCATTTTCCAAAAGCCCTGCAAGGGCGAGATAATAGTTAAGAGTTGATAGTGGATAGTTGATAGTGTCGCATGCGGAATTATTGTCGTTTAAGTAGTAATCCGCTTGCGACACTATCCACTATCAACTCTCAACTATCAACTATTATTTCGCCCCGTGCGGGGCTTTGAAAGGAGATGAGGTTCTGATCCGTAGGTTGCGCTTCGCTACACCTACGGTTATGCACATCTCGTCCCTGCGGGACTAAGAAAACATAAGAGATTAAGGAAATACCGCGAAAATAGGACCAAAAAAATTATTTCACTGATATATTACCAGAAAATTAACCTTTCATTTTAGGAATGACCAAAGAACAAATTCTTGTTATTGAAGACGAAAAGGATATTCTTTCAATGGTTCGGCTTCGTTTGGAAAGTCGGGGGTTTGAAGTTTTCACAGCGGAATCAGGTGAACTTGCTCTTCGATGGATGACGGAACATAAACCTGACCTAATCCTTCTCGATCTAATGCTTCCCGGAATAAGCGGTCTCGAAGTTTTAAAACAAATCCGAAACAATCAAAATATTGCCAAAATACCGATTCTGATTGTTAGTGCTCTTGGTGAGGAAAGTGATGTAGTTGTTGGTCTTGAGCGCGGTGCGGATGATTATTTGAGCAAACCGTTTAGCATGTCAATCCTCATGGCAAGAGTGAATGCTTTGTTACGGCGTTCCAAACCGGAAACAGAAAATAAAGTAATCAATGAGAAAAAAGAAAATTCAGAAGATTTTATTCTTCTTGGGCCGCTTCGTATTGATATAAACCGTTATCATGTTTTTGTTGAAAACAAACCTGTTGCGCTAACCAGTACAGAATATCGTTTGCTTCTTACTTTGATTGCTTCAAAAGGGCGAGTTCTTACTCGTAACCAATTAATTGATGAAGCGATTGGTAATGACTCTATTGTTACGGACCGAACCATTGATGTTCATTTAACATCGCTTCGCAGTAAACTTGGTTCCGCACGAAACCTAATTGAAACAGTACGAGGAGTAGGTTATCGATTTCGGCTGTAGAGAAGTTTTGAAAATACGAAACAACGTGCTTGTCCGAGCCGACTTTTTCAGGACTCTATACTCATTGTACTTTAAAATTCGGTTTTATAAGAGTAGAATTTTTGTATTCTTTATTTACAAATCCTGTAAATTCTGTTTATCCTGTCCCAATCTGTTGATCTTGTCAAAAAACGAAAACCGAATTATCAAGTGTGATGAGTATAACAGGATTGAGTATATCTGCCTTTTGATTCTTAGGAACAGTTCAATAATATACTCAATCCTGTTATCAATTGGTTACTTTAGGAACGCCGGTGTTCCCGCCTGCACGAAATTACCATTATTGCGGGCGAGACGCCCGTGTTCCTACTAAAAGAACCAATTATTACATATTACAAGATACAGTATAACAACTCTCACAAATAACGTAATCATAACTCTGTGATATATCTATCGACAGTAACATCGACAGTAACACTGTATTAAAGTGTTATTGATTTTCTATTTGGCTTTAATTATAATACACTGGTATTTTGTTTTTATCGGGTTGAATTGTTGGGTTGGTTTTTCCATACTAAAACATTTTTTGAGAAAACCGGTAACTTGAAAATCACTGATTAACGTGATGCTGTCTATTCTTTTTTATCGAAGGTATTGTTTTGAAAACGGAAGAAAACACACTCCTTTCTGCTAATATTCTTGTTGTTGATGACGATCCGGCTATTCTTCGTCTTCTGACTCATTTATTGGAGCAGGGTGGACATCGGGTTCGGACAGCAATAGACGGCAATCAAAGTCTTCAAATGATTCTTCAGGATTGTCCTGATGTTTTGATTACAGATTGGATGATGCCGGAGTTGGATGGGATTGAGCTTTGCCGCCGTGTCCGCCAACTACATAATCGTAAAGTTTTACCACATTACACTTACATTCTTCTCTTAACCGCCCAATCCGGTAAAAAGTTTTTTATTGAAGGCCTAGAATCCGGTGCTGATGATTTTATTGAAAAATCAACTTCGAGTTTGTCCGATCTTCGTATTGAAATTAAAGCCCGACTCAAAGCAGCTCTTCGAACTCGTAAATTGGAAATCGATCTGGAATTTGCCGCAAAATACGACGCCCTAACACAACTCCTAAATCGCGTAACATTTTTTGAATTGGCACAAGTCATTTGGGAACGATCAATTAAAAATAAATTTCCGCTTTCTACGGTAATGTTTGATTGTGATTTTTTCAAACGGATTAACGATATTCACGGTCATTTGGCTGGTGATGCAGTACTCCGTGAAATGGCGGCTATTCTCAAAAGTTTTTCTCGGACTTCTGATATTATTTGCCGTTATGGGGGTGAAGAGTTTTGTGTACTTTTGCCGGGTTGTAATGAAAAAACTGCCTGGAATTGGGCAGAACGAATTAGACGGCAGTTTGAAACTAATCCCATTAAACATGGTAATTTCGAAATTGGTATTACGGTCAGTTTTGGAATTGCGGAACGTATGGAAGATACGGCGTTTCTCGATCAACAAATTGAACGTGCCGATCAGGCATTGCTCTTCGCAAAAGAATCAGGGCGAAACCGTTGTATTCGATTTTCAGAAACAACTGCCAGTGAAACAGAAAATGTCCATAGAACCAGTGATCTCATGGAATTATTTTCGGGTGTTACCGCCGGCGAGGTAATGGTTCCATTTACATTGAGTATCAATCCCAAAGAAACAGTTGCTTCGGTGATTGATTTTTTTCTTCGGACACGGATTGAATCATTGCCGGTTGTTGACGAGAACGATCATTTGATCGGAATGGTTTCCGAAAAAAACCTGATTCCGCTAATCGGCAATCTTTCCCGATGGCAAGAACCAATTGGAGATCTGGTAACTCCCAATGTGATTTGTTATCCGGTGGAAACTCCTCTTAAAACTGTTTTCGATTTTCTTTGCCGTATTTCTGCAAGACAGATTTTACTCGTACAAGATAAAACACCCGTTGGATTTATTAACCGAACTCCATTACTCCGTTGGTTACGAAATCGTTGGGCGGTATTTTGCGGACATTTTAATGAAATTGTTCCGATTATTTCGGTTCGTGATATTCCGGTTCAAAATCTTAAAGATTCTATAGAAGTCCTGATGAAAGAACTAGCGGTTTTGGATGAAACCATCGCCAACCAAGATAACGACGAAAATTGGGAGAAAAACCGTAACCATATTGTAGCGTTGATTTCACAATGTCAGGATGTTATGGATATGGTGCTGAAATACAGTGCTTCCCATTCGGAACCTGATTCTGAAAACTTATCTCCATTCACATCATTATGAAAAAGGATAATAAAGGATAATTCTGTATGAAAAGAATAATTCTGTTTTTTTCGGTTCTGTTTTTTTATACGATATTATCTTTGGTTATCAAAGCGGAAGAACTTTTGCCGCCTGAACAGGAACCGCCCAAACCGGAAAACACCGTAACAATTGCGGAAGACGAGAATACTCCCAAAGAAAAAGATTCGGAAACCGAGAATACTCCCAAAGAAAAAGATTCGGAAACCGAGAATACTTCCAAAGAAAAAGATTCGGAAGCCGAGAATACTTCCAAAGAAAAAGATTCAGAAACCGAGAATACTCCCAAAGAAAAAGATTCAGAAGCCGAGAATACTCCCAAAGAAAAAGGTTCAGAAGCCGAGAATACTCCCAAAGAAAAAGGTTCGGAAACCGAGAATACTTCCAAAGAAAAAGGTTCGGAAGCCGAGAATACTTCTAAAGAAAAAGGATTGGAGGAACGTCCGGTACGGAAAAAAGGAATTCATCCAACCCGTTCCCGTTCTAAACTTCCTCAAGAGATTTTTAAAACAGAAAATTCTGCGGTTCCCGATGCTGCTGATACGTTATTGGGCGGAACGAGTCCGGCCCTTTGGGAGATAAAGCGTTCCGTGTCGGCAATCGACGACGACAATATCCCTGATCTGTTGGAACGAAACACAATGGTACCGCCGGTTTCCGGTAAAATAATTCGTTATGTAATGCAATTTATACAACATTACGATCAGAACATGGATGGTATTCTCCAGTCGGAGGAATGGAAAAAACTGCCGGGTACTCCGCAATCAATTGATTTAGATGGTGATCGTGAAATTACAATAGAAGAATTGATTCGTTTCATAGCGGTTTACGGAAAAGGACGAACAATTTATCATCCCCAACCTCCTGAACAGTATTTTCAACCGAAACTGATTTCTTCGCAATTTCAGTTATTCAAACCGTTTTTGCCGATTCCAGAACCGCCTGTAACAACAAATTTGGAAAAAGCAGACGGAACAGATGTTAATCGGGCGGAGGTTCCTTCTGTAACCGATCTTACGGAGGAAGCGATGGAAAAGGATGAAACACCGATTGATGACGAGGTTTATGCGGAAATTATTGCGAACCGGTTGGCTCCTGCGGTTAGAAAATACGATACGGCACCGGAGACGCTTCATGGAGTTCCGGTTTGGTTTTTGCTCCGTGATCAGGATGGCGATGGTCAGGTTTCGTTAAAAGAATTTGCGCCAACACTTTCGGTTCCGGCGTTAGGGATATTCGGGCGGCTGGACAAAAATGGAGACGGTTTTCTCACACCGGACGAAGTCCGAACCGTTACAACAAATCAAAAACCCTGAAAAAATAAATTTTAATATGCTTAATCCTGTTATCAATTGGTTGTTTTTATATTGCCATTTGCACCCGTTAAGTTTGTTATTGTGTTGTACGCTGTTGGTTTTGGGAACTTCTAAAAACATCAGGAACGCAGTCGTCTCGACTGCACATTGCCTATAAAAAGTGCAGGCGAGATGCCTGCGTTCCTAAAAAAATGAGTTTTTAGAAGGAACGCGGTCGTCTCGACCGCATTTTTAGGAGTTTTTTGTAAAAAACAGGGCAGGCGAGACGCCTGCGTTCCTCCTAATATTAGTTTTTAGAAGTTACCCTAAACAATAACCCGTAAAATGCCGAAATCACCCGAAAATTTTTAACTATTTTAATAACCAGCCTGTGAACACTAGGCAATATTATTACAAAATGATTCACGGCTCATAATACTTTGAAAACGACTTTTCACGAACTGTTAATCACAGAAATCATAGTTTAAGTATTGATCCTAATATTTTGAAAACTGTTTCTCAAGAAGAACTCTTGCTCTTTTTTGGAAAATTTGTTAGAATCCTTTTTTTGTTGTTGATGGTGTAATCATAAATTTGGTATTGTTGCTATTAGTTTTATATCTATGTTACTTTTTCTCATTTTATCTTTGTTGGCTGTTTGCATAACATTTTTCCAACCAAGTGAGCTGCCGGCTCAGATTTTGTTGGATTCATCGCCCGGTTTGATCCAACCCAATCCCAAGCAGCAATCAATCCGTCCAGCAGAAAATAACACCATTAACAACCCATCCTCGTTTTATAACTCGCTTCTCGATAATACACAAAAAAACGGAACAGGAAGTTTTAATTCATACAATTCTTCTCCGACATTTCCTTCTACTTTTGAAGGTTCTGTTACAGGAAAAAATAATATCACCATCAACGATTTTTCAATAGGAACAGCTTCCGATATTCCTTCTTATGATTTTCCTTTTTATGATAATTCCAGTTGGTTTCGACCCGGTATGACACGAGAAGAATATGTCTTGCGGCAGGCACAAGAAGCACGAATGAGGGAATATAATCGCCAAGAACGTGAAAGCCGTTTGAGACGGCAATTGGAAGTAGAAAAAGGTATTCGAAGTGGAATTTATTCTCTTTTGAACGAATCCGAACATTATCTTCCCAATGTATTAACAGAAGATTTGACTGAAAATCCAGATGATGTTTCGCAGATGTCCCCAACCAACCCCTCAAAAATACCAACCCCTCATGTCCCCAATTCTGATAATTCTCCCAATTCCGTCTCGCCAAAATCACAACCCCTCACTGCCGATGAACTTTTTGAACAGGAACTAAAAACTCAAAAAACAAGAGTAGAAGCATTGGAAGACCCAGAGCAAAAACAACGGGAACTCGAATCATTACAAAAACGTGAAAATGACCGGAAACGTTGGCTTCAGCAACGAGCAGACGCAGAACGCGGAGCAAAATTGTTCAACTTGCCGCCGTCCTTGCGTTTAAAAGAAAAAATGTTGAAAGAAGGTTGGTGTCTTCTTTTCGATAATCAAACTTTTTTCGGTTGGCGCACACAAAAAGAAGGACCTTACGGCGGTGGACGTTTTATTATTTCCAATAATGAAATTCAAAGCGATCCGCAACACCCCGGACTTCTTTATACAACAAACCAATTCGGAGATTCAACCATTATGTTCGAATTTCAGGCAGAAGAAAACGCCGAAGCCTTTCTGCTTTTGAGAACACCGCCCAATCCCAAAGATCTTCATTCTTCTTGTTATACTATTGTGCTTAACTCCGCCGATTTTACTCGTCCGCGCGGAACAGTTCTTGGCCGCCAACAGCTTGGCACCGAACAATTGAAAGAGCAAGAAAAATCCCGAGAACGCACTCTTCGAAATAACTCCTATTCGGAAAACACTCGCTGGCATCGGTTAAAAGCCCAGTTTGAAACAGGAAGATTACAAATTACAATTGATCAAAACGAACCAATCGCTCTGTTTGATGTGAAACCGCTTGGTTACGGTTATATTGGACTTTTGGTAACAAAAGGAAAAGTACGTTTTCGTAATCTATGTTGGTTACCGGGGTCTTCCATACCAATTTGTGATCCGATCAATCCCGAAAAACATTGGCGATATCGCGGTGATGTTATTCGGTTGAGTATGACTTCAGACCTTGCCATGCAATTGAACGGCGGACCCGGAGTAATTGAAACCAAAGAGTCTTTCGATAACTTCATTTTGCAACTCGAATATAATATCATTTTTTCATCAGCACGAACCGGATTGTTTCTTCGGTCAATTCCGCGCGAAGAACAAACCGGTTATGAAATATCAATTCAGAATTTTCCAAAACGTCAGGATCGGGAACAAACGGTTGGGGTTGATGCGGGAGCTTTTCGCAGTAAGAAAAACGCCCGCTATATTCGCCCTGAAGACCACCTCTGGAATTATTTAACTGTTGTTGCGGTTGACCGGCATTTTCAAACTTGGGTCAATGGTATTCCGGTTTGCGAAATGTCGGATAACCGCCCCTTGAATCTTGAAAATCCCCAAACCGGTCCCTTTCTCCTGCCCGGAACAATTCAACTTCTTGCCCCCCAAGCAGAAACAAATGTACAATTTCGTAACATTCGGATCATGCCGATTCGTTCCCGTTTTGAAAAACCGCAAACCTTTGACGATTTGACAAAAACAACTTGGGAAGAACTTTCCAAAGCAAGAAAAAAACGTGAAAAAGAACAACATTTAGATAAACAAATGATCTCCGAAAAAGCCAAATAATCATGTTTACCGTACAAAAAATATTTTATTCAGCCAACTGCCGATATTGGTCTGTGTTTTTCCTGATGTTATGTCTCACTGCTATATTTCCACTGCAAGCGAATTTCAGAATTTACTTTGTCAACTCCGTGATATTCCGGTTATTGCATACGATACGGAATTTATCTCTGAAAACCATTATTATCCGCAACTTTGTCTTATACAGATTGCAGCCGGCGAGATTCAGGCGTTGATTGATCCGCTTTCTGTGGGGGATCTTAAAGCGTTTTGGGAATTGCTTTGTGATGATCGGCATGAGATTGTTGTTCATGCTTGCCGGAGTGAAATGGAATTTTGTTACCGTGCAATACACCGTTTGCCGAACAAATTATTTGATGTTCAGGTGGCCGCCGGATTTCTCAGTAACGATTATCCGGCAGGTTATGGAACACTCTTGGGACGATTTCTCAACATCTCACTCCCCAAAGCCGAATCACGAACCGTTTGGAATAAACGTCCGCTCACCACTCTCCAAATCGAATACGCCTTAGGCGATGTCCATTATCTGGAACAACTTTCAAAAACTCTCCAAAAATATCTTACCGAAAACAAACGAATTGATTGGTACACCAATGAAATGGAACGGATGAAACGATTTCTCCAAAATAGTTTTGAAACACCGCGTTGGCGTTCCCTTCCCAAAATTTCCGCATTAAAACCCCGCGAATTAGCAATTCTTCGTGAAATTTGGTTTTGGCGGGAAAATATTGCCCAAAAACGGAATTTGCCGTCTTCGCGAATTTTACGTGATGATTTGGTGGTTGAGTTAGCTCGTCGCGGAACAAGCGATGAAAAACGAATCGCTGCTGTTCGCGGGATGCAACGAAGTGATGCACCTCGCATATTGCCGGAAATCTCCGCCGCAATAAACCGTGCGCTGGCACTTCCGCAAGACGAATATCCGTCCCCCTCTAACCGTTTCACTTTTCCGCAATATTCCGTAATGACACAATTTCTTTATGCTGCGCTTTGCTCGATTTGTCAACAAAATAATATTTCACCGCAATTGGTTGGCGGACCGGTTGATGTTCGGGAGTTGATTGCTGCTGAACTTGGAACATTGCCGCCGGAAATCAAACCGCGCCTTCTGGATGGTTGGCGGGCGGAATTGGTTGGTTCGCTTTTGAACGATCTCATCAATGGACGAACCGCTATCCAAATTAAACGTAACAATCCCGAAAATCCGCTTAACTTTGTCGGAAATGAATAATAAATGAACAATAAACGTAGAGACGTAATACAGTAACTGTCTATTTTATTATATACTCATCTCGTATTAAAATTCGGTTTTATAAGAACGGAATTTTTGTGTCTTTTATTTAAAAATCCCGTCAAAAGGTATCCGTTTATTTTGAACACGAAATACACGAAACTTCACTAACGACACAAAAATTATACGAAAAGGATAACAAAAAATTTTTTCGTATGTTTCGTGTCATTTTGTGTGTTTCGTGTTAAAAAAAATTAAAACAAAAATGTCAAAAATAGACAGTTACGTAATACATTGCATCTCTACGTTGAAATCGAAATACAACCATTTTCGTTTGCGGAATAGACAGAAGCAGCAACGCAAAAAAACAACCAATTGATGACAAGATAGAGTAGATTCGTATACTCATCACACTTGACAATTCGGTTTTCGTTTTTTGACAAGATCAACGGATTTTGACAGAATAAACAGAATTTACAGGATTTTTAAATAAAGAATACAAAAATTCTAATCTTATAAAACAGAATTTTAAAGTACAATGAGTATAAATGATGACAAGACAAATTATAGATACAAAAATTGGGGGTTTTAAACGTAATTTTCTACAATACCAAGCAGATTGATTTGGTTTTGAAAAAGACGTTGAGCGATAGCCCGAACACTAACAGACGGCGGACTTTTCATATTAAGCACCAACAGAACTCCGTCCGAACACATCTGCCGCCAAAGCATAACATGTTCGCTAAACGGATATTCCACTAAACTGCCATTGTCAAGCAAAATAAAATCATAATCTTCCCGAAATGATCCGACAATCTCCGAAAATGATTGCGTAATATGATCTTTGGAATTGATTTCAATACACGTTTCGCTCCACGGTAAAAGTTCAAGCCGATCAGGAATAAGTGTAATAATTTCGTAAAAATCAGAATTGGTTTTTAAATGGAGCAGTTGCGGTAATTCAGGATTTTGTCGATGGGCATCAACCAAAAGAAGACGATAACCGCGTTCTGCTAATTCCCGTGCAGCACAAAGCGCAAGTGTTGTACAACCATCACCAGGTTGAAAACTATTGAAACTAATAACTTTTCGCTTTTGTTCTTTTTGGATTTCAAGATGATCCGCCAAAAAACAAATCTGATCCGATGCCGCTAATTCCAATGATTTCAAATAGTCGGGCCAATGAGATTGCCAAATCAAACGCCATGTTCCTCCGCTCTTATGCAAGTTGTTTTCATGTAAATCGTTTTCATGAGAATCGTTTTTATGAGCATTATTTTCGTGAGAATGTTTTGTCTCTTCCGTCAATGATTTATTGAACGGAAATAGTAAGGTATTGGGTTCACTTTCAGGCAATGACGGTTTCACGAACAATGATTCTGCTTTTTGTAACGATTCCGTTGCTTGTAATGATTCCGTCGTTGGCGGTTCTGTTTGTGAGGGTTCTGTTTGTGATGATTTCGGTAAGGATGATTCAGGTAATAACGTTGTTGTTACAGTCTGGTTTGCCGACTCCGTATCAACCGGCAAAATAATTCGATCAATATTTTTATCGGTTGTGATCTTGTGTTTAGGTTCGTGTGTAACATCCGAATCAACAACAGATTTGGGCGTGTCGTCTTGAGTCGTCGGGGAATGTTGAATATTCTGTTGACGGCGTAAAGGGAATCGATAAAAGCAATGTTTTTGTTTACGAGGCCGCAGGGGAACCTCCAACCGAATCATTCGGACAATCGGTGTTACGGTAACAGATTGAGATGATTGAGATGATTGAGATGATTGAGATGATTGAGATGATATTGGAATGAGTACGGGCGAAGTTACTGTTTCTTCCGAATGTGTTGTTGTTATTGCTGCTGTTGTTGTTATTGTTGCCGGAATTGCCGCAGGTGAAACAGTTACCGGAGGAAGATCAGAGGAAACAGTTAATTCAGGAAATGCCTCAAATAATTTGAGTGATGTTTTTTCTTGGGTTATTTGGTAAAGCGGAGTGGGTGTATTGGTATGAGTTTGTTCTTCTTGTTCAAGTTCAGAAAAAATCTTATAGGTTCCGTTTTTAGAAGAACATGTTCCTTTTGGCGGTAATTTTTGTGCGCAAGATTGTTTTTGTTGTTTGAATTGTTTTTGCGGGTCATGTTCTGTAATTGATAAGGCGGGAGGTTGTTGCTGCAATTGTAGAACCGACGAAGACGTGAATGGTTTCGCCGCCGAATCAACCGAAGAATCCGATAATAAACCAACAAATGTTTCTTTAATACATTTTTCCGAAAGAGGTTCTTCCAAAATATTTTCTAATGGTGAAACAAAATCTTCAATCGGCGGTATTTCGGGCAAAGGGTCTAATTGCAGAGTTTTTTCAAACGATGCCATTGGGAATGATACTTCGTCGTTATCCGAAAAGAGCCGGTAAACTCTTCCTCCAGACGAAATATAAGCCGCACTCCGAAGAATAGAAGGTAACAAAAAAGATTCTTCGTGTATTTGTGTTTTATTAGAAATAATCGAATCCGATTGCCCTGCGTTATTCCGGTTAATCGGTTCTGGTGTAACGGACATGTTAAGAACCTGCAACGTGAAAGGAGTCAGATTAAAATAAACCCATTTTATTTTTATTATTCTTACTCAAAGTATCATCATTGATTTATGATTTGCGGTTTTTTCGGTTTGTTATCATTCCCCGACCTCTCATAACGGTTTCAATAAAAGAACGTATAAAATTTAATACAACCGTCGATAAGGAGAAGGAGTATTACCTTGTTGATAATAGTAAGGAACTGCCGAAGTTGGCGGGTAATAGGATGGTGCAACGGGAATGGGAACGGGACTATGAACCGAAGGAGCGGGATAGGAATTTAGAGGTGATGAATGATAAGCCGGTTGAGGCATCGGTGCTGTTGCTTGTAACGGAATTGGTTGGGACATCGGCATTGTTCCCGCTGATGGTACCATTCCTTGTGGTGAAATCATTCCCATTGGAATTGCTCCCATTGGAATTGTTTCTTGCGGAATTGCTCCTGTTGCTGGAATTGGTTGCGAGGCTGTTCCCTGAATCGGAACAACCGGTTGCATGGGAACCGATGTTGTCATGTTATTGGGTATTCCCTGATACGAAGGCGGTACAATTTGTTCATAATGTCCATATTGATTTTGTCCCGATTGTCTGTATTGATTTTGTGCTGATTGTCCATTGCCGTTATTGCCGTTATGAGTTTGCGGCGGATAAACCGGCAATGGTGTTGGCTGCATCGGTGCAGGAACAGGAGAACCGTCAACACGTCTGTAAGTGGTCAGATAATTCTGAGATACAGGAATATTTTGTTGGGAATAAAACGTAACAACATCTCTTGAACCGGATGAATTAGGTAATACCGGTTGAACCGCATTAACAGAAGGAATTGTATTATTAACCGTATTATTGGTATGAACAAAATTGTTATTATTATTATTATTATTATTATTGTTGATAACCGTACCAGTGGTTATTTCCGGTTGATTGGGAGCAATCGGCATCATCGGTACTAACGGTGCTGTTGCTTGAAGTTGCGGAGTTTGATGCGGTGAAACTTGCGGTTGCGGAACTTGCGGTTGTTGCGGAACAGTCGGGTTGGTCGCCGTTGGCGAAACCGGATTTGCGGAAATCACAGGCACTGCAACATTCTCTGCCGTATTAGCAGATGCTTCCAAACGGCCAGGGGAATTCATTGTCCAAGGTGAATAATTGTCGGTTGTCGAACGCTCCCAAGGTGAATTTATATTGTTTTGATTACCATTTTCAGAAACTTTGGGAGTAATCGCAGCAACAGCTACAGTAGGAGTCGTTATGGGCGGTTTTTCCACCGGCGGTGTTGCCGGTTTGGCGGGTGTTGCCGGTTTTGCCGCAGGTTGGGCGGGCGTTGCCGGTTTTGCCGCCGGTTGAGCGGGCGTTGCCGGTTTTGCTGCCGGTTGGGCGGGTGTTGCCGGTTTTGCCGCAGGTTGAGCGGGTGTTGCCGGTTTTGCCGCCGGTTGAGCGGGCGTTGCCGGTTTTGCCGCCGGTTGAGCGGGCGTTGCCGGTTTTGCCGCCGGTTGGGAAGTTA
>JAITIZ010000159.1 GCA_031279215.1 Planctomycetaceae bacterium | reverse complement strand
AACGCAGGCGTCTCGCCTGCCCTGTTTTTTTACAAAAAACTCCTAAAAATGCGGTCGAGACGACCGCGTTCCTTCTAACAATAAATTTTTACATTAGGTTTTTAGAAGTTCCCTTAAGTTTAAAAAGGTCTTCGCCCTGAAAGGGCAACATAAGCCCGCCCGCCGCAACGCGGCGGGTTAGAATCGCCCATAAGACCGCCCCTTTCAGGGCGTAGGAAAAAGATCATGGCGGGGCAAGCCCCACAGTTAACGACAGGGTTTACCCCATGAGAGTGGTTACAAAATAAAAATTCCACTGATATATTACAAAGTGTGAAGAGTATAGCGGAAAGTGTCGTAAGCGATTTACAATCATTCCGGCTAAAATCCGCTTGCGACACTATTAACTATTCACTATTAACTATAATTGTTGCCGGTTCATGGTTTGGTAATACGAAGTTACGGTAATTACCGTGAGTTCGGAAACCTGTTCCCAAAACTTCCGGTGTTGAAAATTGCGGTGAAACCGGTAATAAAAATGGTTGCGAAACGGAATCTTGAAATTCCTGTTTTGAAGAACTTGCCTGAGAAACCGGCGGTAATACTGTCATTAACCCCGTTTCCGAACCAGTAGCAATTGACGGCACACGATCAATACGGTGTTGTCTTCGTGAAAATAAATGCTTGTCATGGTTCTCATTTTTGTCATTCTCACTCGGAACGGAAGTTGGCAGCGGTAACAGTTCAGTAACCGGAAAAATAGATTCTTTGTTTTTTTCTTTAGCCAAATAAGCAGCAGCTTCTTGTTGAATTACTGTTTTGAACGTTTCCTTAACTTCATTGATGGCGTTGGTAAATTTCACATTTGTACTGTCCGAAACAAATTGCTTTGCCGAACTATTGACTTCGGGATCGTTAAACATCGTAATTCCCATGCCAATAACCATTGCGTATAAAACCAGAGTCGTCCCTCTTTTTTTCGGGTCGAACCACTTCAATGCGGTTCCGAATGATTTTTTCACACGTCCATTCGAATCAACACTGCAAATTTCATCAAGAATCAAATGAGAAAAATAACCGGAAGTTATTGCAAATGCTTTGAAAATTCGTTCTTCCGGTGTTCCTGTCGAGAGAAAATAGGTAATTTGTCCAACAAAAACAGCTGCCGGAATACTGTGAAGCATCCCCCGATGCGAAGTTGTTTTTTTAATCAACCCGCCAACCCCAAACCGAACAAACAGAAACATTGCCCCGCCGCCAAGCATAATAATGTCGGGTTCGATAGTGAGTTGCCGTAACCGCTGAACAAACATCACCGCCGTAATTCCGGCAACAAGATAAATACATTCCTGAAAAGAACGACTCGTATCACTGTCAATATCGGGAAACATGCCCGCAATACTGCATAAACCAGCAGAAAATAAGCACGTCGGTAACGGAAGACCAAAAGAATATCCCACCCCGCTAAGTACAAGACCTGTAACCGTACTACATGTTATATGTTGTCTGAAATTACCCACCTTAACAAATAATAGAGATTACATAATAAATAGAACACTGTTCGGAATCACAGCACAAGAATAACAAGAAGAATAGCAAAAATTGCTCTTGGAGAAAAGAGCAAAATCCGGTAAAATCCGTTTTTTACAATTTGCCCTTATCGTCTTTACTAATTATCCTGTCTAATTATCCTGTCAATCGTTTTGTCAATCGTTTCACTAACAAATTATAACCTATTTCCGGTTAATTGGTTTCCATTTCGCCTAACGATTCTGTTATGCGGCACAAAAAATGAGTGTTTTCGATTTGATTATTTTTGCCGTTTTGATTGCCTTTGCGTTTCGCGGGTGGATGACGGGAATGGTTGCGCAAATTGTGTCGGTTGGTTCGTTGGTGGTAAGTTGGATAGTTGCGTCGCGGTTTGCGTTCCTGATTGCCCCGTCCATTCCGGCGGAAGAACCATGGAATAATATCGGCGCAATAATTGTACTATTTATCATTACTTTTTTTGCGGTTCGATTGGTACATCATTATCTGGAAAAAAAAATCAAAGATTGGAACCTCGCAAAATGGAACCGGCATCTTGGCGGATTACTTGGTTTTCTCAAAGGTTTGATTCTTTGTATGGTTCTAACATTTTTCGGAGTAATGTTAAGCGAAATAACACGGGAAATTGTTTTCAAGTCCAAAAGCGGGAACTATTTAGTACGTTTGATCGAAACAACCGAAACATTTATCCCGTCGGACAGTTGCCAATTGCTCCATCAACAACTGGAACGCTTCAACACCCAAATTAACACCAATAGTAATAACAAAACAGAAACATCCGCCAACCTTTCACCCGAAGAAAAATCGTTACAAAAGTTGCGGGAATTTATTCCGTCCGGTCAGGAAATTCAGAATTTTCAGGAAAAGACCCAAACCAATCTTGGTAATTTGGTTTCGCAAGGGAGTTCGTTGCTCGAACACGCCCAAAGTCTTCAACAAGAAACAAAACAAGCCGTATCATTGCTTGACGCTATTGGACGATGGTGGACAAGTTCCGATAAAGAAAATAAAGAAACTAAAATAGATAACACTGAAAAAACACAAAACCCAATAACCGGCTTAAAAACTAATATTGATACCGATACTGATAAACTTACAAACACAACCGTTTTACCGGTGGTTTCTTCGTTCCCGCAACCGTTCACCGTACCGCCGGAACAACCGGTTCGCTCATTCAACGCCCCGCAAAACTCCGTAAACCCTTTAACAACAACCGTAGAAAAACCGTTGGCAATATTATCGCCTTCGGCTAATTTATCTTCCGTTGTTTCAGAAGAAAAAACATTGTTCCGCCGCCGTCTTTCCCAAAATAATCAGACAAGAACAGAACCATTAACAACATCAGCATCATTGTCAACAGTATCGTCAACACAGCCGTCAACACTACCGGAGTTATCATATTTTTCTGGTTCTGAGTTACCTGAAGTTACGGTGGTACCGATACCGATTTCGAGTTCGTCTGGTCTATTCCGTTTACGCTCTTCTTCGACAATCTATTCTTCAGACCGCCTTCTCAATTCATCGCCAACCCGTGTACCGGCAACTCTTTTTGTTCCGCAAAAACATTGATCATGTTGATTAGACGATAACTGTTCATTAAAATCACCCTGAAAAAGCAACCGGCAATAACATAGAGCCGCAGGGACGAGATGTGCATAACCGTAGGTTGCGCTTCGCTTCACCGCCGGTTATGCAGTTCATACCCCTAGCGGAGTTAAGAGCAAAAAACAAAAATTTCACGGATATATTACATTAAATCAATTATTTATAAAAATTTTGCCGAATAATTACAAATTGGGGTTACAAAGAAAGATTGTGGTTGACATCCCAATATGTTTCATGTACACTCTAAAACAATTGAAACTGCACTGTATTGTTTTTATCGTGTTGTTTTGCGATAAGCGGTTTGCGGTTATTTCAAGGAAACCTTATAAAATAAGGAGTCTAACAATGAAAAATTTAGTAACGTGTTTGGTCGGGATTTTTGCAGAAATTTTTGCGAAAAATCCAATGTTAAAATGGGTAAACCAGGGGGGGGGGGGCACTCTGTAGTGGAGAGTTAAGAACGGATAGTGGAAAATGTTCGGTTTTCCGGTACTATTCGGCAAAATTCTCAACTCTTCTCCGTTCTTCACCATTTGGCTTTACCTTAGTCGAACTTCTTGTGGTGATTGCGATTATCGGCGTATTAATCGCACTTCTGTTGCCTGCCGTTCAAGCCGCCCGCGAAGCGGCAAGACGAATGCAGTGTGCCAACAAATTAAAACAGTTGACTCTTGCTGTTCATGTCTATGCGGATACTCACGAAGCTCTTCCGACAGGACTTGGAGATTCCATAGGTACGTTAAATGCGGGTGTTTCAAATGGGCGTTGGAGTGGACTCATTGCCTTACTTCCCGGTATCGAGCAAACGGCTCTGTATGACCGTATCATGTCGGAAAATGTGTATATGAGTTCATGGTCTGCCCATACACTGACCACTGCTGAAGGGGGAAAGAATAGTCCGCGTGCTGCACAACCGGATGTTTTTATCTGTCCTTCTAACGGAGTCAGCAGTAAACCGGAAACAGCAACCGGTTATACTTGTTACCGTTTCAATGGTGGGGATAATCCCTGTAGTTATGCTTCTAATGCCCAAATTCGTGGACCATTTGGATATTTGGCTTGGCGTCATCTTAGTGCGGTTAACGATGGATTGAGTAATACACTCAGTTTTAGTGAAAAAGCGATAGATGAATTTAACGGTACATCAGATAATGTCAAAGTCCAGGCAGCAACATACGCAACTGCTGCCGATGGTGGATTTAGTGGGGGCTATCTTCAAGATAGAACAATTTGTGTCGGTTCAGCCATTGGCGGAAAATATCAATATGGCGTAGGCGGAATGACAAACGGTTTTACTTATTTTTACGGATGGAATTGGTTTGGCGGTTATTGGTACCATGTTGTTTTTACTACAACGCTTCCGCCTAACTCTCCCTCATGTTACAACAGAGCTAGCAATAATAATGTCATGTTTTCCGCAACAAGTTTTCATCCCGGCGGTGTCAACGTCTCATTACTGGATGGTTCCGGCAAGTTTGTTTCCGAAACAATCGACAGCGGAACAGCAGTAAAATTTCCAACTCCAACCGCACCAAACGGTGAATCTCCTTTTGGAGTTTGGGGTGCAATGGGTTCACGTGACGGCAGCGAATCAAAAACATTACCGTGATAGTAAGGTTATTGATGTAACTATTTTCGTTTTTTGTCAATAGGTAACTTTTAAAATTTACGTAATATATCAGTGGAATATTTGTTTTTCGCTCTTAACCCCGCTAGGGGTGTGAAATGCATAACCGTAGGTGTAGCGCAGCGCAACCTACGGTTCGGAAACCTCCCGCCCTTTTAAGCCCCGCATGGGGCAAGATAATCAACCAAAACAAGCATCATCTTGCCCTTACAGGGCTTTGGCGGGTAGGGATTTTTAGAAGTTACCATAATTATTTTTAAAGTTTTTAAAGAAAGAGAGGGAATCTCAATGCGATCATTTTTATTATTGTGTTTGTCAACAACGTTATTTTGTTTTGGTTGTAACCAGGTACCAGTACCGGACGAACTGAAAAATCTTTATCCCGTAACAATTACTGTGACGGATGGTAATCAAGCAATAGAAGGCGTTGCCGTTTCACTGTCCGCTAAAACTTCCGGCGGTGCG
>JAITIZ010000153.1 GCA_031279215.1 Planctomycetaceae bacterium | reverse complement strand
ATGTAAAAATTTATTGTTAGAAGGAACGCGGTCGTCTCGACCGCATTTTTATGAGTTTTTTTAAAAAAACAGTGCAGGCGAGACGCCTGCGTTCCTCCTAATATTAGTTTTTAGGAGTTGCCTTTATTATTTTTTCTCTTAGCCCCGATAGGGGCGTCTGGATTTTTTACGGAATCGCCCGCCCCAACGGGGTGGGTTTAAGATTTCCCCAAAAACAAACGCCCTGAAAGGGCAACATACTGTAGTTGGGAGTGGAGAGTTGAGAGTGGATAGTGTCGCATGCGATTTACAAGTATTCCCGCTTAAAATCCGCTTGCGGCACTCTCCACTATCCACTCTCAACTATCAACTATCAACTACTATCTCATTCTTAGCGGGGTTAAGATCGAAAATCCCCAAATGGTGTTGTTACCGAATAGACACGAATAATTACCATGACTCACAAATTCAGGGATTATTGGCGGCAGATGCGGATATTGTCAAAAAAAATAAATTTTTTATTGGCAGCAGCCGATAGGAAACAACATTGCAGACTCAAAAAATTATTTAGGATTTTTGCATAAATTGGTAATGGGAACAGCAATAAATTTAATTTCAGCTTATCAATACAAGGGTAAATTGAATGTTGTTATCAAACAATGGTATCAATATTCTTATATTTACTTTTACTTTTCTTTTATTTTTACTTTTCTTTTTAGTGTATCTAGTCATACAGGTATTGGAGGTTATTGGTTATGGGCAAAACAAAAAATACGAACCCGTACGGGGTAGATTATCAATTAAATCAATTAAATCAAATTTTCTGGATAAAAATTAGTTTAGTATTGATTTCGGCTGTTTTTTGGACAGTTTGGACAGTCTCGGTATTGGCGCAATCAGCGCCGTCTTCGTCGTTGGCAACACAATCACCGCCCCAAGAACCGCATCAAAAGAAACGCGAATCAGGACAAAAATTTATCGATGAAGTCTGGCACGAACTAGAAACCGCAACCTTTGTAACCCCTACTTATGAAGAATTGGGAACACTTCACGAAGGTTATACATTTGAAGAACTTTGGGAAATTGCCCAAACATCGAATCCTTCGCTCCGGCAAAAAGCAAGCCTGATTACCGCGGCAACAGCTAAACATTTTCAAGCAGGGTTGTATCCCAATCCAATTCTCACTTACACCGGAGATAGTCTGTTTGTTCATGGAGATATTGGTAAACACGGGCTCAGTATTTCTCAACAGATTGTTACGTCCAAGAAGAAAAAACTTGATCGTGCAATTACCTCCTATGATGTTGAGGCGGCGCGTAAGCAATATACAATGGAATGTGCCAGATTGTGGAATGATTTACGAATCGCCCATATTGAAATGCTCCACGCTATTTTGATACACAAAGTCGATGAATTTGCTCAAGATCTTAGTAGAAACCTTTTGCATGTCGCCTTAACATTGCAACAACAAGGAAAATCTCAATCGGTTGACGTGTTACAATTCCGAACGGCATTGAATATGGCGGATTTGATCTACAAACAGATGGAAAATAACCAATTGGCAACATGGCAGCGTTTAGTGTCAATTATGGGAACACCGCATTTACCTTATCAACCGGTTCGCGGTTCTCTGATTGATCATTCGCCGCAACGTGATTGGCAAACAACATGGACACAATTTCAACAAACCTCCCCTCAATTAGTTTTAGCCCGCTTAAGAACCGCTCAAGCAAGAACACATTTGGCTCGTGAAGAAGCAGAACAAACCTCAAATATTTATGCAACATTTTCACTTGCCCGTGATATCCCCGGAGAAACAACCGTTCCCTTTGTCGGTGTTTCGGTTCCGTTGAAAATCTATAACAAAAATCAAGGAAATATTCTCAGGGCTCGTGCCGAAATTGCTGTTACTCAACGGGAAATTGAACGAATTACTTTATCGCTTCACAAACAATTGACGACTGTTTTTTACAATTATAACAATGCTTGTGAATTGATTCAGGTTTATGAAAAATCAATTATTCCTGATTCTTTTGAAGCTTTACGGCAAATCGGGGAAAATTATTGTAAAGAAAAAACAACCTATCTGGAACTGTACGCCCACCGCCAGGCAGTGGTCAATATTTTAATTCGTTATATCGACGCCCTGAAAACAAAAGCCGTAACATCAATACTCATAGACGGAATGCTTCTCGAAGGAACTCTGAATTAGTAGAAAATCAAATATTATCCGTATTGGAAATATAGTAATTATTGTATTCTATACTTTATCCCATTACTATTTGTTTTTTTGGTATTGGCATATCCTTCTCGGAAGGCAGGCAGCCATAGGTAAAAACTTTTCACTGAAGAATTTTTCACTGAAGAGTTTTTCACTGAAGAGTTTTCACCTATGGTCATGCCGGCATACTTACCGATTGGTTCCTGCTTACGAAATTATGCTACTGAAATAGATACAAACATTTAATTAGCGGGACCTGGGATAATTCTCCCCGAGACCACACCGGTACAGTTCATATCACACGGATTGCAGACGGGTTCGCACGGATCACATCCGGCGGGTTCGCACGGGTTACACGCTGAAGCAACCTCACACGCTCCAATATTTGCTGCCGAAGTCGTGTAAACAACTTCTTTTTTTGCCCGCGTTGTTGGAAACAGAGAACCGGTACGGCATAAACTAAAACTTCCGTCTGAACTGCAGCCAACAGAAAACAGGGAAAATACCAAAACAAAGGTACTAAATAACACAACATTCTTCATCTTCATGATCGTCATCTCCTGAATAAAAAAGGGGGGGTGAGTCTGGTTTATTGGTTTGACGAATGAGTCCATTCATTATCGTCAATTCTTTTTTCAGTCAGAATACTCTACAACACCCTAAAGAAAAATCAAACAAAAGAATCAAAATATTCTGTTTTCAGACAAACAGAATAACCTATAACCCTATTGATCCTACCTTCTATTAAAGATGGAAAATTTTAACAAATTTATTTGATTTTCTTGAATTACTCAAAAAAAAAACCT
This sequence comes from Planctomycetaceae bacterium, assembly GCA_031279215.1. Lineage (GTDB taxonomy): Bacteria > Planctomycetota > Planctomycetia > Pirellulales > Thermoguttaceae > WRKP01. The sequence continues at coordinate 25,585 of JAITIZ010000153.1, read as the reverse complement.
AATATATTACGACCAACCCTGTTGGACATCCCAACAGGGATTGCCAATTTTGATTGAAAGGAGTTTAGGTGTTCCGTAAAACCGGTTTAGGGTTAATTGTAGTTTTATTGATGATTATTTGATTATTAAATATGAATACTGTTATGCAACATTTGGTTTTGATATTGATATTGAGTATATTTGTTTCTGGTGTTCGGGCTGGTGATACATGGTTTATTGACACACGTTCCGCAACAACAGAACTAGAACATCTTACCGTTAAAAAACTTGATAACAAAAATCAATCCGTTCAAGTTTGGCGTTCTGCGGCATTGGAAGAATTTCAAGAAACACACGTTCCGCAAAAACCATTGGTTATTGTAATTCATGGTAATTGGACGTCTTCTGCTAATGCCTTGAGTTACGGCAAAATCTTTGATCGTTTTTTGGAGAAAAACGAAAAATCTGAAAATTATCGGTTTCTTATTTGGAGTTGGCCGTCCGAGCGAATTTTGTGCGGAATCCGAAAAGACATTTTAACAAAGGCACGCCGTGCGGATGAGCAGGCGGATTATTTAGTTTCGTTCCTTCAAAAACTGAAACCCAATAGTAAAGTTTCGCTGATTGGTTTTAGTTTTGGTGCCGGATTGGTTTGTAACACTTTACAACTATTGGCGGACACAAAAGAAATACACAATAAATTATCAATCCGATCAATACTTTTAGCTGGAGCATTGGACAGTGGAGCGTTAACTCCGAATGGGCGATATGGTCAAGCTTTGTCTGTAACAGAAAAAATGTTGATACATGTTAATCCTGATGATGCGGCTCTTTGTTTCTATCCTTTACTTGGTCGGCTGGGCGGTTCTCAAGCGATTGGGAAAAAAGGAGCATTGGTAAACGGACTTTCAAAAAAAACACAGCAAAAAATCAAATCAGTCAATGTCGCCCCGCAACTGGGAACCGAACATGCGTTTGTTACATCATTCCAAACGTTAATTACTTACGAAAAAGATTTTCGACAATACGCTTTGTTTGAATAGTTACCTTTAATTAACTATAGGGAACTTCTAAAAATGCTATTTTTTGTAATATTTCAGTGAAATTTTATTTTTTACATTACAATTTTTAACAATGCTTAACGGCTTTTACCAAAATTCCGTTAAAATATTGATTGTGGAAAATATACCAATTACACTTTAAAATTCGTTTTTTATTTTTTGTAATTGAACACATTATCAATAAACGTTGAAATATTTTTTAATCAATACAACTTGTTTTTGAGTCAAAAAATTGTCTATGAATTCGCCCTGAAAGGGCGCAAGCCTAAAGATCATAAATACTCTTATTGCTGTCGCCCTTACAGGGCTTTGGTGTGTTATATTGGTTCCGTAGGGCGTTACCCTACGCTAATGCCGGGTGCCCTTTCAGGGCGATTTTAATGAATACATAGTTAAAAACAAATACCGAAAATGAAAACCGAAAATTCAAGTAAGAGTAGTTTAAAATTATTCCACTGATAGATTACGAAAATTATTTTCAAAAAACTTTTTAAAATAATCTGCGAAAATCTGCGTCATCTGCGGACGATTGGAATTATGTGTTCGGACAAATTCCATTTCGATAATTATTGTTCAATACGGAGTTGCCGTTGCAATAACCAATCCATCGCGTCATAAAAACTATCCGTATTTTCTTTTTTCGTATCAATATTGAGTTCTTGGGCAAGTGTTGTGTTCTCACTGTTGCGGGGCGTGCCAAGTTGCGGGAATTACGGAAAATTTGACTCCCTTTTTTCACCCGCATTCCGACCTAATGGGAATGGTAAACGGTTCTATTGCTTTTATGGCAATAATTAGTATAATAGACAACCTTCTAAAAACTAATTTTAGGAGGAATGTCAGCGTTCCGTCAGCACTGTTTTTGTACAAAAAACGCCTAAATATGGCATTCGAGACGACTGCGTTCCTTCTAACAATAAATTTTTATGTGCAGTTTTTAGAAGTTCCCTATAACTATTCACTATTAACTATTCACTAATTAAGTACATATTTTATGAAAAAGATTAAAATTGCGTTGTTTGGTTTTGGGACGATAGGAACCGGTGTTGCCAAAATTCTTTTTAATCATGCCGACCGAATTACCCAAGCAACAGGGCAAACGGTTGAGCTTGTTAAAATTTGCGATAAGGATGTAACAACCCGTCGCGATATTGAATTACCGTCCGGTGTTCTTTGTTCTGATGCCGAATCTATTTTTGCCGATCAGGAAATCACCATCGGTATCGAATTGATTGGCGGTTTGGAACCGGCACGAACATTTGTTTTACGCCTGCTGGAAAATGGCAAAGATGTTGTAACTGCCAACAAAGCACTCATCGCCCAACACGGTAATGAATTGTTCAACACTGCACGAAAATTTGGACGAACGATTGCTTTTGAAGCGGCGGTTTGCGGCGGTATCCCCATTTTGTCCGCACTCTCAACAGCATTGCAGGCAAACACGCTCCAATCAATTAACGCTATTGTTAACGGAACAAGTAATTATATTCTCTCCCAAATGGAAAGCGGTAAAACGTCATACCGCGACGCTGTGTTACAGGCACAAAAATTAGGTTATGCGGAGGCGAATCCGGCAATGGATGTGGACGGAACCGACGCTGTACAAAAATTGGCAATTCTTGCTCAACTTGGTTTTGGAGCCGATGTTGCTTGGAAAAATATTCCGCGTTTGGGAATTGAATCGATAGAGTCGATTGATTTTCGTTATGCCAAAGAGCTTGGTTATCGAATCAAATTACTGGCGGTAGCGGAACGCAGTAGCGGCGGGTTGGAGTTGCATGTTTCGCCGACTTTAGTCAAAGGCGATAACCCATTGGCACGGGTTCGGGATGCGTTCAATGCGGTACGAGTTGTGGGAGATTCTGTTGGTTCTGTTTTCTTTCAAGGTCTTGGTGCCGGTCAATTACCAACCGCCTCCGCTGTCGTTGGCGATATTATTGACACCGTTCTTGGTCGTACTGCTATTACATTTCGTACACTTCATTTGTGGGATTCCGCAACACCGTCTATTTCAATTAAAAGCCCCAATGAATTTTTTGGTAAATCTTATCTTCGGTTTAGTGTTCAGGATCAACCCGGTGTCATGCACGAAATTTCCGGTGTTCTCGGAAATCAGAGAATTTCAATTGCGTCAATGATTCAACACGAACCGGAAAACAAAACAATAGAACCGGCAGTCTTAATTCTGACAACTCACGAAGCCCGTGAAGGTGATCTTCTCGAAGCAATTATTCAACTTCAACAATTGCCGGCTGTTCTCGGTAAAGTTGTTCGGCTGCGTGTACAGAATTAGAACCAGTTTGTGGTAGTGAATAGTACCGCAAACGATTTACAAGCATTTCGGCTAAAAATTTCAAATTCACTGAAAGTGAACGGCGTGGGCTTGCCCCGCGTTGTTAGACTTAACCAATAAAACACGGGGTGAACCCCGTCGTTAACTACTTTGGTGAAAAATGAACTTGAAGCCTTTTGGGAATAATACTCCTCATACTTTGAATTTCGGTATTCGTTTTAAACTAAAATCGCCCTGAAAGGGTAACCAGCATTAACGTAGGGCAACGCCCTACGCTATTGCTGATTGCCCCTACGGGGCGAATCGGTACACAATTTTTTGACTCGAGAACAAAAATTCCACTGATAGATTACCAAAATTCAGTAAACAAATCATACCATATCAAATAAGGTAATAAGGTTGGATTGTTCGATGATTTATTGCTACTGAGGTTGTTTTAAACAATCGTCAAAAAATAAGGTTGCAATAAGGTTGGTTAAAACGAGGACAAAACCCTTTCCGCAAATTCGCCTGAAATATTGCGAATATATCCTCTCAAATGGTGAAAAAACGTAACTGAAACGATTAAAATAGACAATGACCATCTGTTTATCCTGCCCCAAAACGAAAACCGAATGATCCAGTGTGATGAGTATATTTTGTGTATTCAGTGTTAAAATTTTTGCAACTGCTTTACGATTTCAAAAATTTTCGTATTGCTAACACGTTCTGGATGAATCACCAGTAAATTGGCATTGAGTTCTATCGTATCGTCCACTGATTGTTTCGGATCAACGCATCCGATTGCCCGAATTGTGTTACGTTGATTTGCCAAACGAATTGCGGTTGCCGAGTGTTTTGTTACGGCAACACCGCGAGTTGTTTCATGAACCAATTGCTGTTCCGTTTCGTTTAATAGTTCGGTAAGTGTGGCGAATGATTTTTGCTTCAGCACAAATTCTTTTTGCAACTGATTTAACAGGTTGTATGAAAATGTTGCCGGTTGATGAAAAGCCAGCCAAATAACAGAAATGGATTGAGAGTTTTGTAATGGTAATTTAACGGCAACTTCTATTTTTCGTTTTCGTATTTCATCTTTTACCGAAGGAGTCAGAATACTTTTCGGTGAAATAAATAATTTTGTTGCGCCGCCAATCTGTTCATTCAAGTCCGCCAACGAAATAACTCGGTTATCAATATAAATTTCATTTACATGCGGTTTTTCAACGTTACCGTTAACAGCAGTCAGGGAATCGGAATTTGTAACAGTTTTAATGTCGGCAGGAACCGGTTTTGCCGTAACGGTTAAATCGGTCATGATTTGCCGGACAATGGTATCAATATCAAGCATTACGGAAAACGGAGAGTGACGAGCGGGGAACGGAGAAAAACCGGTATCTGACATGATTTTCCTTTTGTACCATTAAAGTATTTCTGAACAATTAACTTTTCCGTTATCCACAATTCCGATCACCGACCATCGAACCGGAGTTGCTTTCGTACCGATTAACTCTGACGTAAATTTACCGTCGCTGGTAATCATCACATCATCGCCAATTCCCGCACCCAAATGATCAACTGCAATATACGGTTCCGTATCTGTCCGAATAACCAATAACTTCCAACCATCCAATGTCGGATGTTTTATTGTTGCAGCAGCCGTACCAATAACTTTGCCCTTGATCATTTGTAAAAATGTTTCGGTTATGAATTAATTTTGTTTCGGTATTTAATTGTGAGCATGATGTCGATCATGATCATCAGCATATTGAACATATAAAGCAGGATTACAAGATCATAATTGTAATACCATTTATGTAAAACTCCGAAAACATAAGCCAATAACACAATACTGCCGAATGTCAAACTTTTACCGTCGCTTCGTTTTGTTTGCCATAATTTTAATATTGATAAGGGCCAACTCACTCCAAAACAAACCATCATACCAATTTCAAAAGGACTCATTTTAATTGCTATAAATATTGTACACCAATATAGCGGCTTTCAGCGCAAGGCTGTTTACCTATTGAATTGTTGCGAAATTTATTCTTTACTTTCCTAAAATATACAGGCTGTCCACTAAAGCGCAACGGCGTTGTCGTGTAAAAGTCAGCGGCGTTGTAATTCCTTCGCCGGTTGGTCCCGCTATCGAAAAAGATGAATAACCTTCACCGCCTCCGCCGTTGCCCGCCGTACTTGGACCGTTTTTAACAAAAATTGTTGTATCCATCACTTTGCCCATTTTGGTCATATTTAGTACGTTATTTGAATGAATAATGGCGGTGTGACGAAAACCGTGTTCATATTTTTTCGCCAGTGCGATTCCTTCATCAACGTCCCGAACACGAACAAACGGCAAAAACGGCATCATTTGTTCTACTGTTACAAAAGGATTGGATTCCTCCGTTTCACCAAACAACAACGGAATATCATCTGAAATATTCTTGCCGATTCCCGTAGCAAGAACTCGTGCATCTTTACCAAGAAAATCACGGCTGGGAACATCATGTTTCGCGGCACCTTCACCGGTTTGAACAATTCCTTTTTGTGTCATTAAATCTGTTTCAGCGGCGTTGAGTCGGACTGCGCCGGCTCGTTCCATCGCTTTGAGCATTGGTTCAAACACGGATTCGACAACAAAAACTTCTTTTTCTGCCAGACAAAGTAAATTATTGTCATAATAAGCACCGGCAATAATACTTCGTGCCGCACGGTCAAGATCCGCCGTTTCGTCAACCACAACCGGCGGATTGCCCGGACCCGCAACAATGGCACGTTTTGACTGTGAAAGTGCAGCCTTCGCCACGCCCGGACCGCCGGTTACAACAATTAAATTCACATTCGGATGTTTGAAAATCACATCCGCCGTTTGCATTGTCGGTTCGACAATAACGTTAATCAAATTGTCAATACCGTGCGCACGAAAAATCGCTTCATTAAATCGCCGAACACCTTCCGCCGCAATTTTTTTACCGCTCGGATGCGGATTGACAACAAGCGTGTTACCGGACGCAATCATATTGATGGCGTTGTTTGCGATAGTCGGCAATGAATGTGTTACAGGAGAAACGGCTCCAATAACACCAAACGGTGAAAATTCAATTACCGTCAATCCGTGATCACCGCTGTAAACTTCACTTTTGAGAAATTCAACACCGGGAGCATTTTTACCAAGACCAACCAATTTGTCAATTTTGTGTTCGAGCCGACCTATTTTCGTTTCGTTTAACTCCAGTGTACCAAGTTCAACACTTTGTTCAATAACAATACGGCGGATAATAGAAAGAATCTCTTTTCGTTCCATAATTGTTCGGCTTTGCAACTCCTCAAACGCCGCACGCGCCGCCGCAACCGCATCATTCGGATCAGAAAAAAGTCCATTGTAACCGCGAAAACTACGCGGTGAAATAGGTAACGAAAAATGCGGCACATTGCCCGGACAACCAACAGGTGTTTCAATTCGGTGAATCCGATTGATCACTTCTTCAACAATATTCCGAATAACAGGTTCGCTTAAATTTTGCACAGTAATTCCTCCATGAATTATTTTAGTTGCAAATAATGACTATTCTGATGGGCTTTGAAAATTTTGTTAATTTTGTTTCCTTAGTATTACAAAATTACTTTTTGTTTATCGACGTGCAATGAATCAACGATTCCGATGATTGTTGCGTCCACTGGTAACGATTTTGTTTCCGGCGTATTTCGGGCACTGGAACCTTGTACAATCAGTACAAATTCATTTTCTCCGGCTCCAACCGTATCAACAGCAACCAATGTTCGACTGGTTGTTTTCATCGCGGTACGTTCCTCGTTCAACCGGTACGGCTCAATGAGTAACAATTTCTGTCCAATCATTGAATCAACCTTTTGCGTCGAAACCAAAGAACCAACAATTTTTGCAATAAACACTTTTATTTAGCGGAGAATGGATAATGGAGAGTGGAAAGTGAAAAATGAACTATTGACGTTACTCTCCGCTATCCGCTATCTGCTATCAACTCTTTTGTTTGTCTTGCAACAATAAGTTCTTCGTTGGTTGGTACGATCCAAATTTGAGTTTTACTTTCTGTAGCGTGAATTGCGGTCTCACCTTCGGCAACCGCATTTTTCTGCGAATCAAGGATAATACCGAACACCTCAAGACCGGAACAAACTTCTTTTCGTATCGTTTTATTGTGTTCACCAATACCGCCGGTAAACACCAGTAAATCCGCACCGCCAAGTTCAACAAGGTAAGCACCGAGATATTTTCGTATGTCCCCGACAAGAACTTCCACTGCAAGTTGACCTTGTTCATGTCCTTTTTCGGCAGCGTTAATCACGTCACGTAAATCACCGCTCACTCCGCTTAAACCAAGTAAACCGCTTTTTGTTGCTAAAATATTCAAAATCTCTTCATGAGTTTTTCCTGTTTTTCGTATCAGATAGGGAATGACAAATGGGTCGAAATCGCCGACACGATTATTGTGGAACAAACCGGTTTGCGCACTTGCCCCCATACTGGCAGCAACACTTTGACCAGCGTTGATCGCACAAAGTGAACTGGAACCGCCAAGATGTATCGAAATAACTTTTAAATCGTTACGTTTCAAAATTTCCGCAGTACGAACCGCAATATACCGATGCGATGCGCCATGAAATCCATAACGAATAATGTTGTATTTTTCAGCCCACTCAAACGGAATCCCGTAATAGCGATTTCTGTTCGGAATTGTTTGATGAAAACCGGTTTCAAAGGCAGCAACAAGCGGAATATCAGGAAGTTTTTGTGCAAGAATCCTCATCGCTCGAACATACGGCGGATTATGTGCCGGCATCATATCGTTGATTTCTTCCATCGCATCGAGCAATTCGGCATCGACACGCCGAACACCGGAAATACCTGCCGCATGAACCGCCTTAAAACCAATCGCCGCAATTTCCGAATCACTTTTAATCGGGCTAAATTCTTGTTCCGTTAATTGGGCAAGACATTGCCGAACCGCAACCGCATGATCCGGCGCAACAAAATTGGTTTCCCGTTTCACACCATTGACCTCGACCATACCCGGACTTAACGCTTCGCCGATTCGTTCAATCCGCCCTTTTGCCAAAACCTTTTCGTTATTCATATCGAACAACGAATATTTGAAACTAGTCGATCCAAGATTTGCAACAAGAACATACATGGGAATTTTGTTTTCAATTGGCAGTATTTTGCAGGCTGTTAAAAATTTCCAATAATCCGTTTTATATTTCTGTTACACACTGCCGAATGACAACGAAAAAGTTGACCGCTAACTCAGATAGGCGGCAACCAATCCTTCGGCGGGACGTGCAATTACGTGTTGGGCAACGAGTTCTCCAACACTTTGAGCGGCACCTGCTCCCGCTTCGACCGCAGCACGGACACTGCCGACATCGCCGCGAACAACCGTTGTTACGAGACCGCCGCCAATCTGAACCCGTTTGACGATTTGTACGTTTGCCGCTTTTGCCATAGCATCAGCCGCTTCAACAAGAGCGACCAAACCCTTCGTTTCAACTAAACCAATTGCGTCTTGCATAATCGTATTTTTATAGTTAATAGTTTATAGTGAATCGTTAATAATCTGTAATTAATAGTTTTAATTTGTAGTTAATAGTAAATAATGTACGCTTATTTCCTGTCATTAGCGTAAAAACTATTCACTATTCACTATAAACTATAAACTATTAACTGTTTTGTCCTGTCGTTTTTTTTACAACGGAAGCCGGAAGTACTTTGGCAATATCGCTATGCGGACGCGGAATAACCTGAACGCTAATCACTTCGCCGATTCGTCCTGCCGCGGCTGCTCCGGCGTCGGTTGCCGCTTTCACCGCCGCAACATCGCCGGTTACGAAAACACTGACCATGCCGCTGCCGACATTATCCCAACCAAGAAATTCAACGTTAGCCGCCTTAACCATTGCGTCTGTCGCTTCCACCAAAGGAATAAATCCCTTTGTCTCGATCATTCCCAACGCTTCAATTGTTTTTGCCATTTTTGTAATTAATAGTTAGTAGTGAACCGTAAATCGTTAATTATGGAATTGCGGATTGTTAATGGTCAACAAAAAATAGTTGCAAAAAAATACGCAGCTAATTACTTGTTTGCTATTAACTCGACGCTATCGGCATGTTCCAAATCGGCAGCGTTTGCTTCATCGGTATCAAGATGAACTTCGAGTTTAATTTTTTTGCCTACCCGAACCAAAACATTTTCAAATGTTGTTGTACAAGTCTTGGCTGTAACACGTAACTTCATACGGTCTTTGTCCTTAACACCGTAAAATACAGCATCGGACGGTCCCATGTGAACATGGCGTTCAGCCCGAATCACGCCTTTTTTCAATTCGACCACACCTTTGGGTCCCACCAATACGCAACCGGATGAACCATCTAATTGACCGCTTTCCCGTACAGGCGGGTCAATACCAAGTGAAATGGCATCAGTGAACGCTAATTCAACCTGTGTTTCTGATCGTGTTGGACCGAGAATTCGTACAGTTGGAAGCATTCGTTTCCGGGGACCAACCACCATAACTGTTTCTTCCGCCGCAAAGAATCCTTCTTGATACAGGTCTTTCAATTTCGTCAACCGTTCACGCCCAAACAATATTTGAACATGTTCGTCCGTCAAATGTACATGCCTTGCCGAGATACTGACAATTAGTTCCGGTTTAACAAGTTCTGTTTTGGCGGCGAAAGGTGTTTGAAACCGTTGCGAAACGATTTCACGAACAATTGTCTCCAAAACATGACGATCCAATGACGGCGGCAACGAAACCATTATTTGTAACCCGTTTGCGATTCCTCCATGAACACCATCAATGTTCCAGCAGCCTTCCTTTATATCGGACTTTACAGGAACAATCACTTCTTATTGGTTATCGCATTAAAAAGAAAACGGATATAAAAAAATCGCCTTGTACTGGTATATTTTGACTAACCGTTAATCTTTGGAATATTTCATCTATATTCCGATTGAATCTCTTGAATCTCTTCAAACTCAAACTGATTTGTTGATCTAAAAACTGAGAGTTCACGTGTTAGGTGTTGTATCGTTTTGCTAAAAATATTACTATTACCGAAAACGGTGATTTGGAAACGTCTTGAGAAGTTACCGGTTATTTCGATTTGGATTTCCAAGCGTTCATCGGGTAGAACCGCCGGATATTTGTCCGCCCACTCAATAAATGTTACGCCATTTCCTTCAAAATAATCATCAGGACTGAGTTGGCGAAACTCATCCTCATTGGTCAACCGGTATGTGTCAAAATGGTAAATTGGTCGGTTACCGTCGTATTCATGGAGCAGTACAAAAGTCGGACTTGATACAATACCTTCTTCAATTCCCCAATAATGCGCAACAGATTGTACAAGTCGTGTCTTGCCGGAACCAAGTGTCCCAATTAACGCTACAACCGAACCGTCAGGAAGTGTTTCGGCTAAAAGACGCCCCAAATGATCGGTTGCCGATAAATCCGAAACATCAATAGTTAATTTTGTAATAGATTTTAATTCTGCCGGTTTCATAAATCACTTTAAATCACTTGAAATCACTTTCACTTACTCTTTCCTAATTCTCCGGCAATACTTGTCCCTTAATTATATCATCACTCTTGACCTACGGTTAGGTATTTTACACCCCTAGCGGGATTAAGAGCGAAAAACAAATATTCCATTATTCCATTAAAATATTATAACAAATATTGTTTTAACAAAACTCTTAATTGATGAAACGTAAAATTATGAGTGTAAGAGGTGTCAATAGGAATCATTTTTAAATAGACAATGAGACCATGAACCAATCGAATTGTTGCGAAATTACAGTCCTGGAATTTCAAGGTTTTCTTCTTCGGCAACTTTTCGGAGTTTGGCAAGTGCTCTTGCTTCAATTTGCCGGACTCGTTCCTTGGTAACACCTATTTCCGCTCCCACCTCGTTGAGTGTTAACGGCGCCTCGGTACTGCCAATTCCAAATCGGCTAATAATAATTTTTTGTTCCCGTTCATCTAATTCGTTAAGAAGATGACCGATTTGTTGACGGCGTTCAAATTGATCTTTTTCTTCTTGTTGTAAGTTTCCTCGCATATCAATTGTTGCACTAAGCAACTCCTCCTCATTCAAATGGAAGCGGTCACGATGTTTCTTTTCATCAGGAATCGTTCGGGCAAAATTTCTTGTAACAGCCCAAGTCGCATAAGTACTAAATCGATTCCCGCGGCTATAATCAAACTTCTCAACCGCCCGAAGTAACGAAAAATTACCATCACTTATCAAATCAAAAAATGTCGAATAAGGACCAATATGACGCTTGGCAATAGAAACAACAAGACGAAGATTCGCAGAAATAATCTCATTTTTCGTCACTACCGCCTGTTCGTATAACGTTTCAATTTTCGCCATTAAATGAATTTTAGGATGGGAAGGATCATGTTGTTCCCGCAGTTTCGAGGCTTTGAATTTCAGGTAATTCATCTTGCGGAATAAATGCCTCTCCTGTTCCACATTAAGAAGCGGAATTTTGTACAACCCCGAAAGATAAGGCGGTAAATTCAAGCCGCCGGAAGAATCCGTCTGGTCTGAAACAGAATCCGTAGAATTTTCCGACTCGTCCGGCATCTCAACAAAAACCGGAACCGACTCCGGTAATGATGGTAATATGACCGAAGAGATTCGTTTTTTAGGCGAATGCGGCGGTTCACTCGCCGGTATTACACTCAGAATCATCCTTTCCTTTTCCGGCGTTATCTCGTGAAATTCCGAATTATCAATAAAATCAAGAACCAATTCGTCAATCCGTTTCGCTCGAAGTTGTCCGATAATTCGATAAATACTGCCGCGCGTCCGACGATAAACATCGGCTAATTTTTCAACAGAAACTCCTCGGCGAAATTCTTCAAATATTTTCTGTTTGACATTTTCCTCCAAAGGTGTATTTCTGTTCGGAAAAAGTGGAATATCTGTATTGTTTTCGTCAAAGATCTTCAATGTGTAACGGATCGTTTCCACACTACGCCCCATGTATCTGGCAATTCGTTTCGCAACTTCCGTCGGAGACACCGTTGTACCAACAAACCGCCGTGCTGATGAAATTATAAATTGCTTTTCCTGATCACTTAATTGGCTAAAACGTTCCCCGCGTTCTATACGTTTCGTTTCATTTTTAAGAAAATTGTCGATAGAACTTTGTAAAAAACCTACTCGTTTCTTTTTTCCAAAAATAAACCGGCGTGTAACAAGCCCTTGTTTTCGCCAACGTGAAATCGTTTTGCTGGACACATTGAACCGCTTACAAAGTTCTTCTATCGTCCAAACTTTTTCGTTGACCTCCGTAACAGAAACATTCGCCGCATCATAAACATCTTCAATAAAAAGTAAAAGATCATGCTTCACTTTTTTTCCATCAAGCATGACATCCTGATGCATCTCTGCCCGAAAATCAGTAATACCGGTACAAATGAAACGGTAAGTATAAGTCTCATTCCGGTTGATTTCCTGATAAAGTTTTTCGGCACGGCAACATTGCTCGATTTTTTTATCGCGGGGAGCATAGCGAACCTGTTGATCACTCAATTCCTTAATAACATTAAGGGAATAATAACGGTGCATCACAGTCCTCTTGGGATTCAATGTAAGTAACATAGCTGTCATTCAAAAAGTGTACAATAAAATATCGTCATTCTGAAATCAGTTCAACCCATAACAATAAACAACTGATAAGACCCCAAAATCGGATTTGTTGTTACTGCTTGAATAAAACCAGGAACTATCGCTCTTTCGATTACGATACTTCACTCCTTTATAAATCTCAAAATAACGAAAAGAAAAGAAAGCACGAAAAAAAAGTTAAAAAGTCTGCCTAAATTTCAAATCATAAAAAAAGAAATTTATTCATCTTTTTGAGGAACTATTATTAATTAGTTTTATTACTTCTGAATATTCGGAAAATATTATGCCGAAAAAACACTTCATCCAAACAATCTTACCATCACAAAACAACAATATTGACCGGATATTTCGATAAGTAACAAAATTAAAAAAAAAGGAATATTCAAATTAAGTTCACAATTATTTCAACATTTCGGGAACCGGTAAATCCAATAACATAATCATCATTCGGGTTGTAGTTTTTATAACATTTCGGTTTAGTTCTGCCATAAAATCCAGACTGATATTTTCAACGATGAGTGTTTCCGCCATTAAATAATAAGTTGCCTGCGTATCGGGATAATGCGCCCAAACAAACGCTTCAGTAAGAGAAGCATTAGGAACAAGCATAAAATAAAATTCCATCATTTTGTCCGATTCGAGTTTTAACACTTTATCCACCAATTTCGGATACACCGGCGATGGACTGAACATCTCCCGAAAAATGAGTTGTCTTTTCCATTTTTCGAGAAAGTTGTAATGCCGGTTGTAATAATCATAAGTCAGGCGTTGAATTGCGTAGGCTTTTCCTTCGGGAGTGGTTAATAAATTCGGGTCAACCGCTAAAAGTTTTTCAATTGTCAGTGGAAAATCCGCATCAATAGCAATACGAAATGTTTCAAAATAAAGTTCTTCCTTACTACCAAAGTAATAATGAATACTTCCCAAATTCACATTCGCTTTCTGGGCAATCATGCGTGTTGTAACTTTACTAAAACCGTATTCAGCAAAAAGTTGGCAAGCAGCATTCAACAATAGTTCACGAGTATCAGCCATATCAAGTTCTTTGTTGAAAAATAATGAAAAATCGAAGTTCCTAGATTATTTTCAACCGCTCAAAGTGGTTGTTTTTATTGTACTCTAATTTTGTTATATTTTTATTTCAGCCCAATCACAAAGTGAAATCTTTTTATTTCAATATTTCAACTAAAGGTAAATCAAGTGCACGGAGCATATTTCGAATGGTGATTTTCATAAGAAGATATTTATTATCTTCAAAAAAACGGTTACCGTGGTAACGTATGATATTTTGTTTCGTGAGCCAATAGTAAACTACTTGCGAGTCGGGATAGTGAACCCAAACATAGGCTTCTGCGTAAGGAGCATCAGGAACAAGCAAGGAATACAATTGCAATCGGCTTTGCGTTTCCGGTCTAAACACTTCTTCGACCAATCGCTCATAAACCGGTGAAGGTTCAAACAATTCACGAAAAATAAGCCGAGGTTTCCATTCGTCAGCAATATAAAAATGACGGTGAAACCAATCAGATACAATTCGAAAAATCGCATAACTTTTTCCTTCGGGAGTATCAAGGAGGGTTGGTTCTTCATTGAGAAGAGTTCTAATATTCAGTGCATTGGCAATACCATTGGCTAATTTATAAACTTCAACATATAAGTTTTCTTTGGTGCCAAAGTGATAATGAATACTTCCTTGATTGACATGGGCGTTTTCGGCAATCATTCGCGTAGTAACATTGTTATAACCCAATTTGCTAAAAAGTTTACCGGCAACTTCTAAAATAATATCTCGTACATCCCGTGTTTTTTTACTTCTCATTGTTCTCTCTTGGTGTCAACGGATTATGGTGTTTGTGTAATATACCTGTGTAATATATTGGTCGAAACAACTGTTTTAATTTAATAATTTACTATTTTTTTCTGAATTAAACAAATTTTTCAGTCGAAGCCGTCAAAATGACTAACAAACACAGTATATCCCGAATATAAGCAAAGTCAACCAGTCTGTTAAAAATTTATCAATTTATCAAAAATTTGTTTTGGGGAGTTTGGGGTAATGAGGTTCGCAATGATTAAAAAGATAGTTCAATAAAAATAAATTACACATTGAGAAATAAATAATCTATGTTTATTTCATCTGATTCTTTAATCGGTTGTGCTTTTTAGCATAATTTCTTACATTGTATTTTGTCAAAAATATACATAATTTTAAAAAAGTGATTCATAAATTATTGGGGAATAATCAGTTATTTTAAATTGAGTATTTACAAAAAACAAGTAAAAATTCAGTATTATTCTATAATTATTGTAATATTTCAATGGAATTTTTTTCAAAGGAACAAATGGGATAAATAGAATAAATGGGACAAATGGGACGAATAAGACAATGAGGTCAGAAGCGGCATTGTTGAGTAATCTTGAATTTCAGATTCTCAATTCATAAATGTCCCTTTGAATTTCAACTTCAAAAATTCTGATGAAATATTACTAAATTATTTAGTTACGCTGTTTTATTTATGATGTGATGAGATGATATTATGAGGTGTTGTTGTGAGATACGTTTTTACGTTTAATCCTGCAAAAACGAGAAGTGTATAGTATTAAGTTATAAGTTGTATTTCCTTTGGATATTGGAGGTTATGTAAAGTATTAAATTTTCTGACAATGGTTTTATGTTGGGGTGATTTATTACATGAGGTGTTCCTTGCCAGAGATTCCACAGAGGGAAATTTTGTAATGAATTGTGGACGGGGTATTGTCAAACGTTGCCGGAATGATTATAATGTGTCGTGATGTTTGTGGGCAGCATGCGGCTCTTTCACAAACTTAACTTAGAAAACAATCTTTTTTGGAGAAACTTATGAGTAAGCGACGACGACATTGGTGGAAAGGACCACATCTTTCAACAGCTGCTGTTTGGTTGTTATTTATTCCCTTTAGTATTTTGGTATTACGTTTTATGCTATGATACGTTTTATGCTATGCTGGGATTCCCAATTTTTTCTTGCATCAAAGGAAGTTAAATTGGGTGTACGAATGAAGCAAGCAACAGCCTTCTGATCAAATTTTAAGAACTAAGAATCGGTGTACAGAATTACCGTACAAAAAATTCTTTTCCCCGATTCTTGTTTTTGAAACGAACAATATTGAAACTTAGAAAAGTGTTGTCTATAAAGGTGTTGTCTATAAAGAGCAACTTTTAGACTTATTGTATTTCTGAGTAAATTCTAATTTGCGCTCGTAGCTCAATTGGATAGAGCAACGGATTTCTAATCCGTAGGTTACAGGTTCAAGTCCTGTCGGGCGTGGTGGTTTTAAGTCCTTTATTTATAAGGATATGCGGAAATGTGGTTTTTGTTGTTTGGTTCTGGGAAACCTCAATTTTGGGTCGAATTGCCGACCAAAAATGATGTAAAAGGAATGTACCATGAACAAAAAAAACACAAAACATAAACCAAAATCGCCAAAAATGAAAATCCCAAAATCCTTCAGTGATAAAGGGTATCTCACTGTTAAAGTCCAACTAGATAAAAAACGTTACCAAAAAATCTCCTTCGGAAAAATAGGAAATCCCGAAAGTATTACTCTTTACAAAATATTCATTGCCGATTATGTAGTACCCCCCCAAGAAGCCACCCAAAAATGGATAATGACCACCACAAAAAATAAAACAACCCTGATCAATCACACACTCAATGCACCAAACGAAACCCCAAAATATACAATCTCTCTTGGTGAATTGATCGTTAAATTTCTCGACGAAAAAAAACCAAGAAACAAAACCAAACCAAAATATGACCCCGATTATAATCATTACAAAAGAACAGCCCAACTGTTAATCGACAATTTTACAGAGGTTATCCCCGCATACAGGATTACTCGTCAAGAACTTTTGCGGTTCAGAGATATTTTTAATGAAATACCATCAAAACGAACCGGAAAAAAACCCTCACGGCAATATGTCAACAAAACTCTCGCCTACGTAAAAACAATCTTTCGATGGGGCGCAAACAAAGGATTTTTACCAACTTCAATAATCAGCGAATTAGAATGCACCGAACCCCTCGCTTATAATAAAGGGAATCGAGAAACAGAACCCCGACAGGAGGTTGCCGATGAAATAATCAAAATGACCCTACCACTCCTCTTACCAACATTGCGGACTATGATCCAAATATTGCGGTTATGTGGAACACGACCATCGGAAATCTGCCGCATAAAAATAGGTGATATCGATACGGAAAGCCGGAAAACGGACAACGTATGGATCGTCTGGCTAAAGAAACACAAAACCGCAAGGTATGGGAAAATCAAAACAATTGTCTTGAATAAAGCCGCACAGGAACTAATTAAACTCCTTGCCATCAATTCTGGTAATCAGATAAATAATTTTTTCCATAAGAGCAACAATAAAGAAGGAGGGTCTAGGTTCTCCGTAGGGCTTTTTGTTTTGGGGAGGAGGGTCGCAAGTGCCAATCAAAATACGGATTATATACAACCCCACCTCTAAATTATTTTTGCCATTCAAAATTTATTTTCGTCAAATCTCACAACAAAAATTTACCGTTTTTTCATAACTGGAAAACTGCCGTCTTGAACGTTCAATGGGGGTATGGGTTTAGGTACTATTTTTCGTTTTTGTATCCAAACC
Organism: Planctomycetaceae bacterium; assembly: GCA_031279215.1. Classification (GTDB taxonomy): domain Bacteria; phylum Planctomycetota; class Planctomycetia; order Pirellulales; family Thermoguttaceae; genus WRKP01. The sequence goes on along the minus strand of JAITIZ010000153.1, from coordinate 7,940 downwards.
GCCCGTCATGAGGTTGAACGTAGTTGTTCTGTTTGTTTTTCCATAAAAAAATTCTACATTGTCCAATCAAAAGATTTTTTTTGAAAAAAACGGATCCGGTCAGGGGTTGAAAAAAAATTTTGTCGGTTAATACAATCAAAAGGAATATCGGGTAGGGGAGTAATTACCCCCGTTTGTCTGGTTGATAGATTATCCCGTGTAATCTATCGACCTGACGCCCCGTCTTTGAATCACGGGAGTCTAAAATGAAAAAGATTACTGATACAGAGTTATTCCGTCTTTTCACAGAGATAAAACCGCCGACTGAATTTTTAACGGCATACGATAACGCTACCGGAAAAAGGATATTGAACCGGCAAAGACTTGACTGGATAAAAGAGGTTCTCGAAACGTTTGTCTTGTTGACGACCGGGGAACATTCCGAAGTTAAAAAACAAGAACAACTGGAGGAGTGTATTCTCGTTTTCTTATTATTGAACGAATATATAACAGAACAGGAGAGACTGCCGCATAAAACTCAAGTTCGTTTCTATTGTCATTCGACGAGCCAAGTTCGCTTGCACTTGCGCGCGCCAATTTCGCTTGCACTTGACCTTTGAATTATTGCTTTTTCGGTGTTTCATAAAAAAATTCCACGGATATATTACTAAAAAAGTATAAAAATAGACGGTTACGAATTTTTCTTATATTCGAGGAGTTTGGCGTATTTCAAAAAAGAGCCAATGGAAAAACAGAAAGAAACCAGAAATCCCCAATAACCGTAAAGAAATGCTCTGCGTAAAATGTAAAATTTGAGAAACATTCCAACACCATGAAAAAAAGGACTCCATGAAGATGTTTTTATTTTTTCATGAAACTGATCCGCAAAAAGTGTACTGTAATATTGGGCTTTATCAATGAGTTGTTTAACAGAGTCATACGAATGATGTTCGATAGGTGTTTTAATCGATCGAAGAGTCATTCCTTCTCGAATTTCGATAATTTCATGAACTGCTCGCGTATTCCAAGAGGTTGTCAGGCGATGATATAGCCGGCATGTCCGAGTATCAAAAGGAGGAAGAGAATGACCGCGATAAAACAGACGCAGGTAAATAGAATAAACCGTGTTGGTGTCCAGAACCAAATTACGGATTTTCTCTAGAAATTCCGGCGTAACAAATTCATCCGAATCAATATGTAACACCCAATCGTATTTTGCCTTTTCGGTAATAAAGTTACGGGTTTCTCCGAAATTACTGATACCGTCCTGATGGAACACACGGACATTGGAAAACGACGTAACAATATCCAATGTCCGGTCAGTAGAACCAGTATCAAGAACCAACACATCATCAAACGCCGTTAATAATTTCAGGCAATACCCGATTTTCGTTTCGCAATTTTTTGCGAGAACGCATACGGAAATCGGAATAGGTTCAAGTGGTGTGGACATTGATGTGGGGTACGTCTAATAAGTAAACTCAACTTCGTTATTGACAAAGTGATTTATTTTCTAACTAAGTGATTTATTTTCTAAACGGAATAAGAAGACTGTCAAGAAAACCCTTGAATACCGGCGTTTCGTAATCCCAAAAATAAAAGTAAAGTATTGCTGTGATGATCAGAACAAGGAAACCGCCAACCAATGCTCCGCGTGAAGTTTGCATCTCAATAGTTGTTTTTGAAACAGGTTCGTAAGGAGTTGAACGCGGCATTGTGATTCGGAATATGGTCAACACAATAAGTACGGAAGCAAATGTAATAGCCATCCGGTCTAAAAAAGCAACATCTGGTAACAAGAAAAATTTCAATAGAGCATAAATAATTGGCGAGGAAATGAGTGCTGTTGGACCGCAAATTGCCGGAGCTCGTTTCGACGCAAAACCAAACAGAAACACCGCCAGAATACCCGGCGAAATAAAACCTTGAAATTCCTGAATGAAATGGAACACACCGCCTAGTTCCGGACGATTCAACATCGGAGCAATCAGACAACTGGTTATCGTAAACAACACCACGCAAAAACGTCCAACGAAAACCAATGTTTTATCACCAGCTTGGCGATGTAAATATTCTTTGTAGAGATCCATTGTAAAAATCGTGGAAGCGGCATTGAGCATGGAAGCAAGCGAACTAATTACCGCACCGAGCATTGCCGCTAACATGAAACCGCGAAATCCGCCGCCTGGAACCAGTTTACTCATCAACAACGGAAACGCCGCATCGTAATCATAACCCATCAATTCCTTTTCAACAATAATTTTGTTTTCTTTGGGAAGAGTTGCGTTTTTCTTTGCAATTTCAGCGAGAATCTGTTTGTTTTGTTCTAATAATTTTTGTTTGGAAACATCGGTTTTGATTTCTGCAACAGCGGCGTTGTACAGAACAATTTCCGTTGCTTTTTCTTGTTCGATTTTTGCAAAGTCCTTATCAAAGGGAAAGACGGAACGTTGACTGTTGGGATCGGTTTTGACCCAAAAGAACCAAAATTGAACATTTTTTGGAGGCGGTAACTGTTGACCGGTTGGATCGTTTTTAACCGATTCGAATTTTTCGAGAACAACCCCGTTGTTTTCTCTTGACGAAGCACTGACACGCATATCACTGCTGAACAGGTTAAACGCAATTAGTCCCGGAAAAACAACAATAAACGGAACAATCAGTTTCATAAATGCAGCGAAAACAATTCCTTTTTGACCTTCGGCTAATGACCGTGAACCGAGAGTTCGTTGCATAATGTATTGGTTAAGTCCCCAGTAATACAGGTTTGGAATCCAAAGTCCAAGCAACAGAGCAGTGATAGGTAATACTCCATCATTCCAAGGGAGATTCATACGGAGTTTGTGGGCGTTGAGAATACTGAACCGTTTACTGCCGCTTGAAGTTTCCTTGATTGTTGCAACATCATTTTCGGGAATTACCGTACCGGATTGAACGGCGGCTGTTTGAACGGCATTGTCTATTTTTTTCACATCGGCATTACCGAGTGCATTGAGGGCAAAGACGAGAACAATTGTTCCGCCAATGATCAATGCAGAACCTTGTAACAGGTCAGCCCACGCACACGCTTTCAAACCGCCAAAGAAAACATAAGTCGCCGCCAGAATACCAATTAACCACGAAAACGTAACAATATCCAACGGAATACCGAAATAAGTTTGGCTATCGAAAAAAGTAGAATAAACTTTTGCACCGGAATAAATGACTGCTGTGGTGTTCACCGTAACAAACGTGATCATCATGATCAATGACATAAAAGTACGTGAAAACCGGTTGTAACGTTTTTCCAGAAATTCAGGAATGGTATAAATTCCTGCTTTGAGAAAGTGCGGTAGAAAGATGAATCCGACAATAATCAGAGTTACCGCTGCCATCCATTCATAAGACGCAATCGCTAAACCGACATAATCTGCGGCAGAGCCGGACATTCCGACGAATTGTTCGGTGGAGATGTTGGCGGCGATGAGCGAAAATCCAATTAACCACCAACCCAAACCACGACCAGCAAGAAAATACGATTCACTCCCTTTGCTGCCGCGGCTCATTCCAATACCAACCGCAACAACTGTAATAATAAATCCAATAAAAATAACCAAATCAATAATTGATGCGGTTGTTAATACCGGAATATGAGCAAATAAAGTAAAAGGTTCCATGTGAAATTGGGGGGTTAAGTAAAATAAATTTATTACATTTGAAAATTCAGAAATTATTGAAATGAAAAAAATCTTTTGCCCAATAAATTTTTATCCAATAAAATTGTATTTGATAAATTATTATTCGGCAACTTTTTATCTGATAAAACAACGGTACAACAACAAATATTAAACTCCAAAAATGTCCGTCAACAAAAATGATGAATATATTAGGACGAATACGGTATTACCGGTCAATCTCAAATTAAGTCATTAAAAGCCTTCATAAACCATTACCTGTAAAATCATTGCAAATTTTTTCAAAAAAACAACCCCCCACAGAACACCAAAACAAGATTTTAGTCAAAATAGGCAAAATAAAAAATAGAGGACATTTTAGTGAATAATAAATAATGAAGTGAATTGTAAATCGTGTTGCTAGCGGAATTATCAATGTGGAATTATCAATGTAATGGTTGTCAATCCGCTGCGGCACAATTGAAATACGGTACAATTGAAATGCGGCACAATTGAAAAAATTCCGCTGAATAATTACCTATTAACTAATTCTGCGGCAATGTGTTTAGCGAGTTGGTCGGCGGCGCGGAGTGCGCGTTGCTTGAGCGAAAAAAGATCAATCATTGACGACGGACGTGAAAAGAATGAACCAAGAACCGAACCCGCCAATCGAACCCCGCCTTTTTCAACATCTTTCAAAATCCGTTGAATATCTTTGGGAATTTGTTCCTCAGCAGTATCCAAAATAATTCGAACAGCAAGCAATGGAATTTGATGTTTCCTGCAAACTTCCGCAACCGAAAAAGTTTCCATATCAACCAGTTCTGCTCCTGTTTTCTGATACAATAATGATTTTTGTTTCGGAGAACCGACAACAAAATCTGTTGTCAATAAGATTAGTTTTCCGTTTTGTTTTTCTTGGGTTTCCAAACCGGATGATTCTTCAATAATTTCGGGAACGGAATTGGACACATAGAATTTTTTTCCGTCGGATTCCCGAACCAATATTTCAGGAAAACAAACGTTAAACTGTTTTAATCGTTTTGCCAAACCTCCGGCGTAACCGGCAGAGATAATTCGTTTCGGCTTGAAAACATCAAGCAGTACTTCCGCAGCACGTCCGGCATTATCCTGACCAACTCCCGATTCGACAATAGCGGTACGATAACCGTGAAAAATACCGGTATGAAATATCCGTCCATTCCCTTGAGTTATTTGATGTTGTTTCAAAATATCCGCAACACCGGCGGCTTCCATCGGCATCGCAAACACAAACCCAAGATCAACAACCATTGAATCTGATGTGTCCGACGGATTTTGGCAACACAATTGTTTGGGAACAACAGAACATTCTGAACATTCATCCGGTATTTTTGTATCTGATACGTTTTTTTCCGGTACATTCAGGATTTCTTTTTTTGCCTTCTGCAAAACCTGCGCGGCAAGCCAGCGGATAATCAATTGTTGGAAAAACAAGGAAATTCTCCTAAAAAATAGATACTATTGCAACAGAATTTTTTGTAATATATCAGCGGAATAATTTTTTGGGTCCTATTCTCGTGAAATTTCCTTAAATCTTTTATGTTTTCTTAGTCCCGCAGGGACGAGATGTGCATAACCGTAGGTTAAACCTACGGATCAGAACCTCCTCGCCTTTGTCAAAGCCCCGCATGGGGCGAGATTATAGTTAATAGTGTCGCATGCGGAATGATGACCGTTGAGGGAGTAATCCGCTTGCGTTCTATTAGCTATTAACTATTATCTATTATCTCGCCCTTGCGGGGCTTTGGAAAATGAGGGAGTTCATGCTCCGGCGGTTGCGCTTCGCTTAACCGCCGGTTATGCATTTCACACCCCTAGCGGGGTTAAGAGCAAAAAACAAAAATTCCACTGATAAATTACAATTTTTTTAATATTATATTTTTTGTAAATATAATAATCTTGTAAATCCTGCTAATCTTATAAAAATCATGGTTTAAGACGGCTATTGAGTACATTGACGAGTTCATCTTTTTTGACACGGATTTGTTGTAGGGAATCGCGGTCGCGGAGGGTTACGGTATTGTCTTGCAATGTTTGCCCGTCCACTGTTACACAATACGGAGTTCCGATTTCGTCTTGTCTTCGGTAACGTCTGCCGACAGCTCCCTTGTCATCGTAGAACGCCGAAAAATTCTTTTTGAGTTCACCGTAGATTTCTGTTGCAACTTCCGGCATTCCGTCCTTCTTGACGAGTGGAAACACTGCAACTTTAACCGGCGCAAGACGCGGATGAAATTTCAAATACACTCTTTCTTGCGGTTGACCTTTTTCGTCCGGTACGGTGTCAACTTGATACGCTTCGCAAAGAAACGCCAATGTTGCCCGATCCGCTCCTGCCGACGGTTCAATCACATGCGGAATATAACGCTCCTTCGTTAAATCATCGTAGTACGATAAATCCTTGCCGCTGCCGCGATGTTTCGGTTGACCATTCGGCAACTTCTCCACAACAAGTTGCTCGCCGTCCTTAACAAGTTTACCATCAATATGTGAACGTAAATCAAAATCACCGCGATGAGCAATCCCTTCAAGTTCACCGTATTCACCTTCCGGCAGAAACGGAAATTGGTACTCAATATCCGCTGTTCCGCAAGAATAATGCGATAACTCCTCCGCATCGTGTTCCCGTAACCGCAACCGTTCTCCCGATAAACCCATCTCAACATACCACCCAAAACGACGATCACGCCAATATTTGTACCATTCAGGCGATTGAGACGGTTGACAAAAAAATTCAATCTCCATTTGCTCAAATTCACGGCTGCGAAACGTAAAATTGCGCGGAGTTATTTCGTTGCGAAAACTTTTGCCAACCTGAGCAATCCCAAACGGAATACGAACCCGCGTACTATCACAAACATTTTTGAAATTAACAAAAATTCCTTGCGCTGTTTCCGGTCGCAAAAACGAAGCGTCTTCCTCACCGCCAAGTGCACCGATTACCGTTTTGAACATCAGATTAAACTCACGCGGCGGTGTTAATGTACCAACATGTTTGGCGTCCGGCGCAAGAACATCGTCAAAGTCGGGCAATTTTGAAATAGATTGAATTGCCCCTTCCCATTTCAATGTTTCCGCATCTTTTTTACGTAACCCAAAAAATTTCAATGCCGCATCATCAAGTACGGATTGAGTATTTTCGGTTTCCATTGTGGTAACAAAGATTCGGAGTTCGGCTGCCGGATTGCCGTCTTCTCCGCGTTTTTTGCCGGTAACAAAACGACCAATCACGTGATCATAACGGTAACGTTTTTTCGATTCACGACAATCAACCATGTAATCATGAAACAGATCGTAATGACCGCTGCATTTCCAGACTTGCGGGTGCATAATGATCGAACAATCCAAACCGGTCATCTCAAAAGTTCCCGGCGCACCGTTTGGTGTAACGAGTTCGTTGTGATTCGTAACCATGTCGTTCCACCAAGCATCCTTAACGTTGCGCTTAAGCAAAACACCAAGCGGTCCGTAATCCCAAAAACCATTGAGCCCGCCGTAAATCTCACTAGATTGAAATAAAAATCCCCGCCGCTTACAAAGCGCAACTAATCGTTCCATTTGCATAATTGTTTATGAGTTTAAGTTTGTAATTTGTAATTTTTGGTCTTTGGTTTAAAGTTCAAGGTTTTGGATTTATAAGATTTTGTAATTTGTCATTACACCCCCAAAATGCCAATCCCCTAAAAAAAACGCCGAAATAGTATTCAAAAATATTCAAGAAACAAAATAAACAATCACGTTAAATTACGTTAAATACGTCAAAATTGTTTAAGTATTTTTTGAAGATATTGAAGAATTACGGTATTGTAACCATTTACGTAATTTTGTCTAGATTATCACGAAATGAACGTTACGTCTAAATTATGTAGGAACAATTATGTAGGAACAGCCGAAAAATATCAAGGTCAACTTCAAAAGAGTTTTTCAAATTATGTTATGGTTTGCGAACAACTCTCACTCCGCAAAAATGCTGCACATTTAATTTTCCCTAATTCAGGCAAACTCTTGACACCAAAATCGGAAACGATACAATCAAATTAAGTTTTTTGTAATATTTCAATGATTTATGACTTATGATTTAGGACTTATTATTGCAACCACCAATCACAAAACTCTTTTAACAAAAACTGTTGAAATATTACAATTTTTCCTAGTGTTCACAGGCTGGTTGTTAAAATGGGTAAAATTTCAACAGAAATCGTAATTTTAAGCAATAGAATTCGTTTACGTTCAAATCTATTTTTTCCAAGACGTTGTTTATTCAGC
>JAITIZ010000144.1 GCA_031279215.1 Planctomycetaceae bacterium | reverse complement strand
CGTAATTTTTATCTTTCACTTAAAAATTGTTTTTTGTGCTTTTATTGACAATCGCGGTTTGTTTGTAAAAAATATTGTTACACTCTAGTTTCTTGTACTTCGCTTGTTTAAGGACTAGTACGATTTTGTAATATTCAAAAAACGACAAAATTTTGGTATTTTTAACGCAAATCTCGCTCTTCATAATATTTTTGATTGTCAAGATCATAAATGATATAATATTTCAAAAACTCACTACCATTCTCACCTTTATAGTATATTTTTGAAAAATAACCTCGTTTGGCATAATGGTATAAAGATTCTGGATTTTCATTATCCACTGGAGGACTACTTTGGCTATCTTGATACTTTCTTATCGTATATCTCCCTATTTTCATGGGAACACTTTCAATTTTTTTTAGTTCAAATTTTCGTTTTTTGGCATACAAGAGAAAACTTTTTTCAGACATCCTACACTCAATCCACCTTTTAGTAACGCCATACGTTGTAGATGAACAATAATCACTAACGTCATCAGGCATATCATAAGAGTAGTATTTTCCATTCTCTATTATTGGAGGAAAAAGAGTGAAGTATCCCCAAATACTCATCATAATTAATATACATAAAAAAATAATAAAATCAAATATACGTTTCTTTTTCATATTATTATCCTTTTATTTATAACTTGGAGATGTTGTTATTACAAACAATTTATCTTTTTACTCTTTTTTCTCAAGGGTAACCTCAAAACTGTACCAAGAAGGATTGCGCCGGCAAGATCAGTTAAAAATCTGGTACTTCCGTGACCGTCGAATGTAAAATATAACTCTTGTTCTGTACCGTCTTTAAGTGTTATTTGGCTAATTCTGTTACGTCCGATAATGTATGTTATATTCGGTTAGACCGACTTTTTACGTATTATAACGATTTTAACGAAACAAAGAGTCCTCTATTATCACTATAATTATGGTTTATTACCTAATTGTCAAAGATCCGTTCTATCCAATATTTATCACTTTTATTCATATAGTCAGTTTATATTTAAATCGAAAAAAATTAAGAAAAGATTGGTAAAAAATAAAATTTTTATCAAAAAATATTTTTTGCTAAAAATGGTTTTTATTTCTCATAGTTTTTCATATAAACTGACGAAAGAAATGATTCAAAAAATTGTCTGCCCCAAACTATCGGCAACTCGGCGTACTCGCTGACTTGTCCTTGTTGACGAACGGAAATGGAAAACCAACAGCGTACAACATACAACACAATAACAAACCTAACGGGTACGACCGTAGGTGAAAACCCTTCGGCAAAAGGCTTTCACCTACAGTCGCCTACCTTACCTTAAGTTTATCTTTTAACGAAAATTCCACTGATAGATTACGGTTAGTTTTAAAATTCATAACCACAAAAAAGCGAAAAACAAAAATTTCACTAAATATAATATATTACAAAAAATTTATGATTGAGTTGGTTGGCAGTAGGTCAATAGGATTACCGACAAAATATCCATGTTAATTGGTTTTGCGTAATGCGAATTCATTCCGCTGGCAATAGATTTGTCAATATCTTCTTTGAAAGCGTTTGCACTAATTGCTACAATTGGTACAGTTTGTGCGTCTTTACGTTGTAATTGCCGGATTGCAGTTGTTGTTTCGTAACCATCCATGATCGGCATTTGAATATCCATAAAAATAACATTAAATGTTCCTTCCGACGATTCTTCAAATTTTTTGAGACCTTCCAAACCATCCTTTGCTTCAATAGCAATAAATCCGGCTTCATTTAATAATGAAACTAAAACAATTCGGTTGATAAAAACGTCGTCCACCACCAATGCTTTTTGTCCGCGAAAATATCCGCGAACATCACACGCTACAATCCTGTTCGCATTTTCATCTTCTTGCAGCCAAATCGCAAAATTAAACTCGCTGCCGCTTCCCAAAGTACTTGTTGCATGAATTTCACTGTCGAACAATTTCAATATTTCTTGGGCAATCGTCAACCCCAAACCGCTGCCGCCGTAATTACGTGTGATTTGCGAATCGGCTTGTTCAAACGGACGAAAAATAGTTCGCAACGCATCCAGCGAAATACCAATACCCGTATCACGAACCGTAAACGAAATCAATGATTTTCCGTTACGGCGTTCTTTGCATTTAACAATAAATTCTATTTTACCGCCTTCCTGTGTGTATTTTACTGCATTGTTGAGAATATTGTTCAACACCTGCCGCAATCGCAATCCGTCCGCAATAAAATTATTTTGTTCCAATTTTTCAAACTGTGTTATCAACTCCAACCGCTTACTAATACAGTTTAACCGTAACACTCCGGTAATATCTTCAAGTATTTCATCCAATTTCAACGGTTGATCGATTAATTTGATGCTGCCGGTTTCCAGATTGGAGATGTCAAGAATATCACTCAATAAACTCAACAAATGACTCGATGAATCTTTTAATAGCAACAGATATTCGCTTAATTCTGTATATTCCGCATTATCATGGATATTGCGGATTTTTGACTGTGCGATATTGTTCATTCCGATAATCGCATTCATCGGCGTCCGCAACTCATGACTCATCCGTGACAGAAAATCACTTTTATGTTTACTCGCCAACTCCGCCGCAGCCATTGCCTGTTTCACTTCAATCTGTTTTAACGATAAATCTGTTACATCATTACTGGTAATAATGTAACCTGCTTTTTGACCGTTTTCATCTATAAAATAATTGGCGTCGCCCTGTAAAAATTGTTTCGAACGCGATTCGTAAAAAACCTCCGCCTTACCCTCACCCTTTTGTAACGCCATAATCGGACAATATTTTGTACCAAAAGGATAAATACTTAAATCATTGTAAGATGTACCAAGAATTTTTTCTAACTTGTCTATTCCCCATACTTTTAAACTTGGTTCATTCGCATAAATGATGTGAAAATTCATGTCCGTAATAACCAACGGACTATGAATACTGCGAGTAAGACTATCCGCCATTTCGTCAAAAGAATCCGCAATACGTCCAAATTCATCCCTCCTTTTTGTACGAAAACGAAAATAACGGGCTCCTGATCGGAATTTTGAAATCCCATTGATCAATTCCTGCAAACGATTGGATAAATACGACGCCATCCAAATCGCAACAAAAATAACCAATACGGATAAAACAACTGTTGTAACAATTAACTGGGTGGATGTCCTGTGGAAATTTTCGTCCACCATTTTTGTTAAACGTTCACCCATTTCGTCAGCAGGACGGCTGAAATCATCAATTCCGGCACCAATCGCCACAAAACCAAATCCGCGATGATTTCCACGTACTTTGGGGTTGTAATGTCCTGTGTAATAGGGAATTGCGGCAGCAGTATTGAGTTTGTACAAACCGCTCCAGAGAATGTAAAAAGAACCGGAACCGCCGTCTCGTGTTAAATCCATCCAACCCGTACATTGCGGGGCATTGTTTAGATAACGTCCGTCCAAGGCAACTAATCCAAGTTTTGTTAATTCTGCTGCCGGTTTTTTGGTTCGCGATTGATACGCCAACGATTGTGTATCACCTGTCCATGGTTCATAATCTTTCAAAGTTGCAATATAATCCTGCCAATCTTCCCGTTGAAACCCAGCCGCCAACATTCCATCATACAGTGTTTTTTCAAGCCAAGGAGTTTCCGCTTTGCCGGTTTCGGGATTAAATCCGTACATCGAATGATGACGCGGATGAACCACACTACGGCATTGATAATCCCAAATAAATGAGTAATTACCGTCAAATGCGTTCGATAATTCCGTAAAACGTTCATTCATTGGGGTTATATGATCAATCATATTCAAAAGATGATCGTGATTCAGTGCCAATGTTACATAACCCTTGACATTATCGTTTTTATCAAAAACCGGTTTCGCCCAGCGGATAATTCCCTCAAACCGAATCCCCAACGGATTTTCCGCACCGGAATAAGCTTCTTCTTCCGGTTTCCATTGCGAATAGACATTGAGAACCGCTTCGGATAATTCTGTTAAACCGTACTCATTTTTTAATTTATCAGCGACCTGTTCGATATTTTTGTCTTCAATTTTCCATGTTTTTCCTTTTCCTAAACGCCGGTCAATTTCGTTGCGGATTTTTGTGTTGTAAGTCATTTTGCTGTTAAATTTATCCTCTTCGTTTTTCAATTCTGCATTTAAGATTCGCAAGTTCCAAACCAATTCCGCTTGTTTCGCATCCGGCTCCAACTCGGCAATTTTAGCGTCAATCAATTTCGATGCCATGTAATCAGGAGTGTACATCCCAATAAAATGCGATGGAATATACGCCCCTATCACATCCGAAACGTAAATATCATTCTTGCCAAGTTCAGATAACTCCTTAAAATAATGTTCCGCTTTAACAAACGTATTATTCGGATCAGCAACATTGAACAACTCTTTTTTGAACGTATGGCGTTTTTTGGTAGAATTTTGTGCAACAATTTTAGCAATTTGATTTCCTTCTTTGTCCAGCAGTGCAATTTCATCATAAAGCGGAACCGTAACAAAATTATCGGGACAATCTCCGTAACCGTAAGGCGGGCGGTAATGAAATGATGCTTTATCAATTGTATCGTTATTTTCTTTGTTGCGAGAACGCTCGCCGGAGTCTTGCGGCGGAATGTACGGATCAATCTGAACCCACGACATTCCGTCCTCCGCAACCTTCCATTGACCATGCCGCCGAAGTTTACCGGTTTTGTTCTCGCAATAATGTTGGAATAACGACTCGATTTTTTTGATGTTGTTCTGATCGCTGAAATCAAAATCCTCAAGAACTTCGGTAATAAAAGAAATATCCGTGTCGCGGCCATAAAGAAACTCGGCAACTTTTTGTGCAGATTCCGTGCTGATTCGTTCAATTGTTTCAACCGCACTTGCGGTAAGTGCTTCGCGTGAATCTGTTACCGATGTATCACGCAAAATATTGCCAAGTGTAATCAACGCATGCCAAGCAATAACTGCCAAAAGAATTAATGGAATAATTTTAACTATCAAAAAAATGATAATCAATTTTTCACGAATCCCGACAATTGAACTTTTTTGTTTCAAGTGTTCCCAACTCTTTTTGGCGGCGGAATCAGATTTGTCTTCTGTCATATATCCTTGTTTGTGGAACTCAATAGTTATGAAATAACGAAATCACTAGAAATGTTATGGTAAATGAGATGTACCCTCAATTATATAGCGGCGTTATTTTAACCGGAAATTCGGAGATTGACTACTAGGCGGAACAAAAAAACAGAGACAAATAATCAGAATTTTTTCCAATGTTTGATTTCCTCAATAACAGATTCCATAACCCGAAGTTCATCCGAATCAATCGCCTGAAAATATTTTTGATATTGATAAGGTTCCGAAGGAGAAACACAACAGGAAAATCGAAATAATTCACCGCGGCTTCCCCATTTTTCCAATCGATAATATTTTGCACCGAGTTGTTTTAGTTGATTTTCGAGTATTAGAAAATTCCGTTGTGGTAATATTTCGGTTTTGGGGTGATTGTTAAAATTATTTTCTTCCTGTATTTGTTCTGGGGGATCGGCGGTTAAGGTAATTGATGATTCTTCTTGGAAAGAACTTGGAATTTGTTGTTCTGATGTTTTGTCGTTTATTCCGCCCATTGTTTTGATTAGGGGATTGGGGCGGTGAGTTTCTTCCTGTGGTCTTGACAAAAAAAATGGTGAATTTATTGTTGGTACTTCATTTACGGTTTTTTCGCTGGAATAAGAATTTTCTAATTGCTCTGATGCGGAAGAAATCCATGTCGTTTGATCATATTGATTGTTTTCCCAAAAATCTTTGGGAATCATATTCCAACAAACCGCTGCCGCCGGAACAATAATCAGTGTTGCCAAAAGAACGCCCGCCCGTAGAAAATGGATAAACGTCAATTCTGTTTGTGATTCTGTCAAGGAAGAACTCCTCAATTCATTATTACATAGGGTGAAACAGACAACATTAGAACCTTTCGATTCCAAATAACTAAACAATCGAAAATTATATTGATTTTCACTGATATTGCCAAGAGCAAAAATTCCACAGAATTAATGACACCGCATGATAAACAAATAGAATTGCTGCGGAATAGATACAGAATTTTTACGGTACAAACGAGGTTTGAATAACATTTGTATTATCAGACATTGTATTGGGCATTGTATTGGGCACTGTATTGGGCACTGTATTTTTGGGATACTGATCGCCCCGAAATTCATAATATGTCGGAGCAACATGATCCTCTGGATAATGGAATACCTTTGAAACCGGCATCGGAGAAACAGAAACCGGAGCCGGTTGTGAATTTAAAGGTCGCCAAGTGTCTTCAGGAATCGGACGGTTCCGATTTCCTTGCGGTAATAACATTTCTGGATTATTGACATTTGTAAGAACTTGAACATTGGGTCTATTGGGATTTTGTCTATTGGGATTTTGCCTGTTGGGATCATCGAGTGTTGGAAACGGTAATGGTGTTCCTATTGTTCCCTGGCTTAGTATTCCGTGCGAATTGGGAATTACCGGCGGCGGTGTTGTCGGAACAGCGACAGGAACCGGTTGTTGAACATGTGTGGGGTGAGCGGCAAAAAATTGTTGCGGAACAATTTTGTTACGTTTGGCAAGATATTCATTCCGTTTGGTATCCAGAAACTCGGCTCTTTCAAAATCACCCCATTGCCGATAGAGATGTGCAACTTCCTGATACGCACGTTCTTCACCCACCGAAGCCGAAAAATACCGTAACGCTTCGATTGTTTTCTCCTGTTGCGCTGTACAGCGTCCCAGATAATAAAGAAGCCGTTTATTTTCAGAATAATGAACCAACGCATTTCGCAAAATCACTTCGGCTTGTTTCAGATCATTCTGCTCTATAAGAAACAACGCATAATCTCCGGCAATAATCGGAACATTGCCCCCCAAGGCATATTTCATTGCATAACGAAAATAAACACCGGCATTACGAATTTCCGATTGTTTCCAAGCAATCAAAGCCAGTCGGTGATACGGAGCGGCAAGAGTTCCATTGGTTGTTTGTTTCTTGTTGGATGCAATAAACGCATTGTAACTGCGAACCGCACCAACAATATCACCCTGAACCTCAAAATCTAATCCTCGTTTATAAAGGTCTTTGGCGGTTGCAGAGTTTGATTGTGTTGCGGAATTTACGTAATCCGGTATTGAATAATCCTGCTCTTTCCTCAATGCTTCAATTGTTTCCTGACCGTCATCAAGGTTTTCAAGTAATTCTTTGTCTGTGGATTCTTGGGATGATTTGTTTGTTTTTGATGAATAAAATAATGATGTAAAGTATGATTTTATTTTATTAATTGGTGATTTTTGGGATGTTTGGGTTTGTTCTTTACTACTTTCCGAATCAACATTTTTTTCAGGGATAAACGGTGTAGCGGGAGTAATTGGAATTACTGAATTGGGAGGAGTTACGGGATTGGCGGCGGTTTGGTTTATGGTTGGTTGATTTATTGTTGCTTGATTTGTAGTTGGTTGATTTATAGTTGGTTGATTTACGGTTGTTTGATTTGCGGTTGTTTGAGGTTGGATAGAATTGGTTGACGATGGAAAGAATGCCGATTGAGGCATCATTTCACGATTGGCAATGTAAATCGAATTGAGAGAAGAAGGATAACCGCCATAAGATCGATCATATTGTGCATAAACAATATCTCCCGTTGTAACAACCAGCATAGTCATTACAATCAAAAAATAATAAAAAATTTCTCCTCGCATTTTTTTCCTCATTGGTTAATACTATTTCAACCAGAGTAGAATTTTATCTATTTTTACATTAATTCTCCTATCGAATCAAAAGAAAGTCGTTCTCTAGTATGAATAAGTCAGCCGTGTGATTTTAGGAAAAAAAGACAATTACGATTTGTATATTCTGTTTCTCCGATAAAACCGATCACTTCGTTAGACAAAGCAAAGTAACTGTCTATTTTAGTTAATTGGGTGAATAGTGATGAGTAAATAGTGATGAGTGAATAGTGATGAGTGAATAATGCCGTAAACGGATTGATAAGCATTGCGGTAAAAAATTGGCGGTAAAAATTCGGTGAGCCTAAAAATAATTACCTAAAACACGTAAATTTTGCAAATTAACCGTATTTCATATTTATTTTGCAAACAAAAGAAAAATTTTGAAAAAAATCGCATAGACACAATGTTCGATAATCGATAATCTTTACAAAGTCGTTTTTTTAGTTTTAACCAATACAATAATGTTAAAGGTTTTTCAATGTCGCTTATTCCTTTCCATAATCCTAAAAAAAATATATCCTCTTTACCGCGTTGGTTTGCGGGGATTAGTATTGCTTCTCATTGCCAACGTATTGAATCGGCATTAATAGGAGTTCATGGGCAAGGAAGCGGTGCTCCCATTGAAATTCGCAAGACAATCTCATTCGATATTCCCCGCGAAATCATCGACAGTTACAATAATCTTCAGGAAGCGGTATCAAAAAATGTTCGCGGAACTCGGTCTGTTCCGGCGGATATTAAAATTCCTTCGTCGCTTCTTTTCCATGTTCTCCGTGAATTAGCGAGTGTTGAAGAAGAAGCCATTGACGAGCTTTTAGCAGAATCTCGGCTTGCTAAAAATGATCTTTTGGCGGTTGGAATTTATGATTCGGGAATCCGTTGCCGGACTGCTGCTGGAGGATTGTATTATCAAAGTCTTTGCGATGCACCATTTTTAGCCGAGCAAACCGGTTTGAATATTGTGGATGCTTTTCCTATTCAGGATATTGCTTCAAACGGAAATGGCGGTCCGCTTTTCCCATTACCGATTTGGGTTTTTCTGAAATCGGAATCGCATGATCGTATTTTACTTGATTTGGGGCGAACAGCCAGGCTCACATTTTTACCGAAAGCCGAAAATTCCTTTTCGCATCAGCGAATTACCCAACGTGATCTTATTCCTTGCGGTTCACTTTTGGACACGCTTACTTGGGAGTTAACCAATGGAGAGACTTCTATTGATTTGGGGGGACGTTTGACGGTTCAGGGTTGTCAGATACCGGCGTTGCTTTCAGATTTTCGGACATTAACTCCGCCGGAAGAAGTTTGGAATCCTTATGGATTACCGGCAGATCGTTACTTAAAAGTTGCTGCGAAATCAACAAACAATGGTCATTCTTATCAGGATGTTCTTTGTACAACGAGTTATTTTATTGCCGAAACGATTGCCAAACACCTACAAATCTTGATCGACGAACACACAACAAAAGATCATTCCGAACCGGAAATTCTTGTTAGCGGATCGGTTCGTATGCATGGAATGTTGATGAACCAAATCTCTTCACAACTTCGGCGAAGACCAATGATTCCGATTACACGTCTTGATATTCCGACAGAAACGTTTGATTCGTTGTGTACTGCGTTGCTAACACTAATGGCTGCCGAACATATTCCGGCGAGCCTGCCGCATTTAACGGGAAGTGAAACAACAAAACCGTTGGGACGTATTACTACAGGCTCTATTACCGGTTGGCATCGGCTTCTTCGCGAAATGGCTCAGACCAAACCCGCTGAACGACCACTTCGCAGCGCAATATAAAACGCAATACAAACTGAAACCTGAAAAATTATTCCAACCCCCATGATTTAATAAGATCATCTGCACCGGGAGTCATTTTTCGTAATTTTCGGGCAAATTTTTCTTTTGTGGTGGCATCCGCTTTATTGAGTTTGGATTTCATAGCGGAGTAATTTGCACGGCGTTTCCGGCGACGCCGGATTTCTTTTTGTCGCTCGATCATAAATACAAATTCCTTGATGATTATTGGTAAGATAGTAAATGTGATACAAAGCGAATACTATAATCAGTATTTCAAAATTTGTCAAGCGGGATTTGTTTTACACAGTTGAGGCGATGAGTGTAAAATATCCTGAAAAATTTCCTAGTGTTCCCAGTCTGGTGTATTCATTTATTCATTTCGGTAAACCAAAGGTAGGCAACGTTTCGCCGAAACGTTGTACCAATTGGGTTTGTCATTCAGTTGGGTTTATTGTTGTGTTGTTGTACACAGTTGGTTGGTCAAGTGCAAGCGTTGCGACTCCAGAGGATATCATAGATATTTTTGCTGCCCCAACCAAAGTACCTATTGTCAAATAGCCCACAATTCCACCTGTACCACCTATCGTCATACCGCCCAATGTTTCCCAAGTAAAGAACGAACCTGTTCTATAAAATCCTACCATTTATTTTGTCGAGCCGACGCAATGGCGGGTGAAAGCCCTTTGGCGAAACATTGCCTATCTTTGAATTATTGCTTTTTCGGTGTTTCACACAAAAATTCCACGGATAGATTACAAAAGATCTTTTTATTACGGGATCAGTTATAGACAGTTACTATTTTTGTATCTGTCTTGTTTTGGGTACGAAGAAATATATAATGAGAAAGTAAATTTTAAACAGGAAACAGTAATCCTGTAATTATTCACTCCTCTATTATTATGAAGGTTTTTTATGATGGAGCCTTATCTTTCAGAACCGCAACAGATTGCGTTGTTCCATGCGGTTGGTCGCCGTATTGCGTCTATTGTTACGAATACTCGGGGAGTTCGGATTGCGGAGCAGGTTCCTGAAATTGCGGCGATTCCACTTTTGGGGGCGTTTGTTAGTTTGAAGCGTGACGGCGAATTACGGAGTTGTATGGGAACGCTCTCGGATCAGATACCACTCGGTGAAGCCGTCGAACAAGCAACAATTCACACCGCGAAAGATGATCCCCGTTTCCAACCCATCGCCGCCGCCGAACTCTTTGAACTTGAAATGGAAATCTGGTTGCTCTGGGGAATGAAACGTGTTGCCGCACGCGGAAAGGAACGACTTAACGTTTTAGAAATCGGACGGCATGGAATTCAAATTTCACGCGGCGGTAATCGCGGGTTGTTGCTTCCCGGAGTGGCTCTCGAATACGGTATGAATCCCCAAACCTTTTGGGAAGCTGTTTGCCGAAAAGCAGGATTGCCCAGCGATGCTTGGCTTGATGATAGGTCTTTGCTCCATACCTTCGAAGGACGTGCTATCCGCGGTCCGCTTTCCGCAACAGAAAATATTGATAAAAAAACAGCCGATGAAATGATTTTTGCTGCAAAATTTAACCGGATTGGTCCGCGTGTTGCAGGTCCGACGTTGTTTGAAGCAGAGGAAATCCGTAATGTCTGTATGGCAACATTTCGAGGAATGGTCGAAGGAGTTTCTCCGGCAAGTTATTTTCCCGGACTTTTCGATGGTAATGTTTCAGGAATTTCATTAGCGTTCCATTCACCGGAACGCCCGCCGTTGATATGTTCAAAAATTTCTGTTCGTCCTGATGTTCAGTTTCAGTCATCGCTTATTGAATTGCTTCGGCTTTTGGGACGTCAAGTGGAACGGTTGGGAACAACCGTCCGTGAACTTCAAAACGCACTCATTGAATTAGTGGTTTTTTGGGACCCGACTATTCATGGTAATGCCAATCGACATGATCTTAGCCTAGTTGATTCGGCTTACCGAAGTGTAATGCTTTCCAGCCCTAATGGTTGGATAATACAGTTTGATCCAAACCGAAATTCTGAAGAAATTTTGAAAGATTCTGTTGATTTTTTGAAAATGGATGATCCTGATTTGGGTGAAATCATTTCATTTGAAACAGTTTCGACAATCTCAAAAGTTTTCATAACCTCTGTATCAAAATCTAATCGTGGAGCGGAAAATCGTTCGGCGGCAGTTGCAGGTGCTTTTTATCCGGCGAATGCTGTTCAAATGAATGCAGAACTAGATCGGATGTTACGAGGAACGGTTACGAAACGGTATTCGTGTTCTGCCGTAATGATTCCCCATGCTGGTTGGCAGTATTCCGGTCGGTTAGCCGCTCAAACATTGGCGCAAGTTGAAATTCCCAAACGTGTTATCATTTTAGCTCCCAAACACCGTGCTAGCGGTTCTGATTGGGCAATTGCTCCCAACCGAATTTGGAACTTACCAGGTCGCAATGTTGAATCGGATCTTGAATTTGCCGAATCCATGATTCGTGCGGTTGATCTGTTTGAATTTGACGCAACAGCCCATACTCAAGAACATTCTATTGAAGTTCAATTACCGATTCTTGCCAAACTTGCTCCAGAGACGCAAGTTATTGGTCTTGTCATGGCGATTTCGTCATGGGAAATGATTCGGCAAGGGGCGGCTCAATTAGCCATCTTTTTGGGTTCTTTTTTGAATCCAACATCGGGTGATTCATCTGAAATGCCGTTATTTATTGTTTCCTCTGATATGAATCACTACGCCAACGAAGAAACAACACGACGTATTGACCGTATAGCTTTGGATGCGATTCATGAAGCTGTTAAAAAATCAAGACCGGAATATGCATTAGAAACGGTACGCGAATATCAGATTTCCATGTGTGGTATAGTTCCTGCCGTTTTCGCAATGGAAACGCTTCGCCATCTTGGTAAATTGAATCATGTTGAAGAAGTTGGTTATACAACCAGTGCCGAATTATCCGGTGATACCAGCCGTGTTGTTGGTTATGCCGGTCTTCTGTTTCAGTAAATATCTGAACGGTAAACTTTTGTGATTTGTATGATTTGCATGAAACAAACACATAACAGTTTATTTTATCTGAAGTTCTGGATAAAATCGTCTTGTTTTTTGTTTTAAGTTTATATTTATTCCTAGTGTTCACAGGCTGGTTGTTAAAATGGGTAAAATTTCAACAGAAATCGTAATTTTAAGCAATAGAATTCGTTTACGTTCAAATCTATTTTTTCCAAGACGTTGTTTATTCAGC
>JAITIZ010000127.1 GCA_031279215.1 Planctomycetaceae bacterium | reverse complement strand
TAAAAATTTATTGGTTAGAAGGAACGCGGTCGTCTCGACCGCATTTTTAGGCGTTTTTTGTAAAAAAACAGGGCAGGCGAGACGCCTGCGTTCCTCCTAATATTAGTTTTTAGAAGTTACTATTAACTATTAACTATCCACTATCCACTATCTTATTTTTGGCACGAGCAATGTGAAACGGTTGGGAACAATTTCAACATCAAGCGGTAATACACCGCCTGGATCGCCGTCGAGTTGGAACGGAACGGGTTGATCCGACATAATTCGATATCGAGTTGCTTGCCCTAGGCCGACAGTTGGCAGAAATCGATGAAGACTAAAACATTGAGCCAACACCGTGTAACAACAACCGTGAAACACAGAACCGCCCCGAAACAAAACATAATCCAATTGCCCATCATCTTCTCGAGCAAACGGCGCAAGCGGTAACCCCCAAGCATAACGGTTAATATTGAAAAAAAACGCCCAACGTATAGTATTAATAATTTTATGTTCCGGTTCGATAACTTCAATAGTCATTTTGTGAAACCGATATTGCCAAAGTGATCGGCAAATGGGTTGGGCGTAGGAAAAATAAGAGATATGCGCTCCGTGTTTATGACCTTGCCGATAACGTTCTTCGCGATGAGCATGAACACCGTTGACCACATCAGCATCAAATCCGCAACTAAGCATAACAAGGAACAAACGCGGTACTCCTCCTGTAATATTGGCACGTCCCGCATCTAATGTTAATATATTACCGGTTTCAATAATTTCTGCAAGACGTTTAGGATTGTTGCCAAGCCGAAAATGTTTGGCTAATAAGTTGGCAGTACCAGACGCAAGAAGTGTAACCGGTGTTCCTGGTTCTGTCCGGTTTACCAATGTCGCCGCCGTACCGTCACCGCCAACCCCAACCACCACACGTAATTCCCTATTCGTATGAAATATTTTGGCTTTTTCTGTTACCTCATCAAGGTCTGTTAAAAGTTCCACTGAAAACTTTTTTTCTTGCAGCCGATCACTCAGTTCCTTTGCCCGAAGCATGGGCGAACTACGTCCCGCCTTAGGATTGACCGAAATAATAACTTTGCGAATCGGTATGATCATGGTTTGGGTAATTTATGGTTTATGGTTTGTAATTTGGGAACTTCTAAAAACCTAATGTAAAAAATTTATTGTTAGAAGGAACGCGGTCGTCTCGACCGCATATTTAGGCGTTTTTTGTAAAAAAAAACAGGGCAGGCGAGACGCCTGCGTTCCTCCTAATATTAGGTTTTTAGAAGTTCCCCATTGATATATTACAATAAATCTAATTTACTTCTCATGATTATCAATGATCAATCTGCGATCACAGTACGCACAAAACACAATTTTTGAACAATTTTGATATTTTTTGAATATTATTGAATCATAATTCGCTTCATTTCTTGTTGTACTTTCTAAAAATTGTCCCCAATTCTATTATTGTACCGGTAATTTTAAGTCATTTCTAATCTTATGGACAAACGCGGGAGTCTCGGAAAAGGTTCAAATTCAATTTAACGCCGAACAGTTTCAATAGCATCGGCGAGTCGTTGGACGGTTTCCTCGTCGCGTTTCATTACTTCGCGAAAATAGGGTACAAGAACTTGGCGAATAGGTTCTTCGTCGGGTTTGGCTTCTGCAAGAAAAGTTAAAGGAATATCAAACCGCCCAAGATCGCCCCAAAGACGATAACCAAAAGAACGAATCATAATAGACGGCTCCCGAATCAATAAATTCAATGCCGCCTCACAATTTCCGTTGGTCTTGTCAAAAATTCGATGACAAACAGCCGCAAGCTGCTCACTTTCCGGAGGCAACGGTAAAGGATTCAACCAATTAGGTAATCCCTGAATATTACCAAGTTCCGGCTTTTCCTGAATAAGCAGAACTCCGGCTTGTCTGGTCGCAACAAGCGATATTTGACCAACTTGCCATGAAATTTTCCCGTTCACGTCAGGAATAAGCCCAAGAATTGGTCGTGTTTGAGGAAGAAGATTACGGTGATTACGATTGGGAACCGATTCATTGGGCGCATTTTCAAGAATTTCCGCAAATGTGTCCACAAAAATAAGACTTGTCGAATCACTTAAATGA
Source organism: Planctomycetaceae bacterium (assembly GCA_031279215.1). Lineage (GTDB taxonomy): Bacteria > Planctomycetota > Planctomycetia > Pirellulales > Thermoguttaceae > WRKP01. The sequence goes on along the minus strand of JAITIZ010000127.1, from coordinate 5,304 downwards.
ACTGTTCCTTGAACTTTTTCTGTTTGAAGCCGAAGCGATTGAGTGGTTGTTTTGTTTTCGGAAAAAATCGGGCGAATAACCAAACGCCCATAATCAATGAAAATACCGGCAATTCCGTTTTCGTCCGGTTCCAATAGACAAAACTTGGAATCGCCAACCATCTCAACCTGAAAACCGCCTTCCAATTCCACCACCGCACGGAATGGTGCTGTTGTCAAAAGATATTGATTGGCGTGAAGCAACAACGGTAATCTTTTCATTGCCCACTGATCACTTGCTGTCGATGCAGAAAAAACAATACACGGCTCCTTCACCGCAAGAACCCGACCAAGAATACGATCTTGAGGAACCTCCAACCGCTCACGAATTTCCCCAACCGGAATAACATGTTGTGTCGGAATTGTTACGGCGGTTGTCGGTGTTGCGGCGGTTGTCGATGTTGTCGGTGCGGGGTCTATCGGAATTGCATTGCCAAACGCAATAGATGGTTTCGGCTGATTATCGGTTAATTCATTCACATTGATAGATTCTGATCGTTCTGCCAATCGTTTTATTGATCGTTCTGTGGATCGTTCCGCGTATCGTTCCACCGGTTGTTCCATTGATTGTTCTATGGATTGTTCTATGGGGTATCCCAATGATTGTTCTGATGTTGGTTCAAACGGAATCTGATTTACAACCGATGTTGTCCAAGTGTTAGGATTTTGCGCTCCCTGCAAATCAGAAACAACTCTTTCCTGCCGTCTCGGTTCCACAAATTCTGGCGAAAGCAACACAGAATCTTTTCGCTTCGGCGGTGCCGAAATCGAATGAAATGCAATTAACGATTGATCATCAAATTGTTCCGGTTTACGTTCCGGCATTGCCACCAAAAGAGGTTTTGACCGAACCGGTGTCTCAAAATTGGTTGGGGTTACCCTAGCAACCACAGCAGAGTTTCTGATTTCCGGTTTTTCTCTTCGTTTTACCGGAGTTGGTGCTGACGGTGTAATCGGTGTTGACGATGCGGTTGGTGTTGATGATGCGGTTGGTGTTGACGGTGTAGCCGGTTTCGGTTCTGTAGGTGTTTGAGGCAGAGAATTCACCGGAGAAACCGGAGAAGACGATAGAGAAGGACTCGTATCGTTCCCAGTATTCTCCGCCGGAATAACTACCGTTGGCGAATGACGCATCGGATTGGGCGCAAACATCATCGGTTTTTCCGGTTGCTTTTCGGATAACGGTATTTCTGTAGATTTTAACTTGACAACTGTTGATGTTGCGGAATCAGCGGAATCAAAGGATTGTTGTTGAGGTTCTGTTACCGTTTGGATTTTGGTCTCATTTACCGCGTTTGCCGATTCCACAACCGGAAACGGTGAAAAGGTTGTTTTGGATGATTCTGTTGCGGCATTGGGATTATTGATATTATTGGGATTAGTGGAATTAGTGTTCGTGTTGGTGTTCGTATTTGTATTAGGTAAAACCGATTGAACAGGTTCTTTTTTGACTTGTTGCGGTGATTCCGGTAACACCGGAGCAAAAGAGGAAATAATCTCGGTTGATTTTCTGGGCGGTTCCTGTAATGTTGTTACTGCCGTAGAATTTTCTTGTACCCTGCCAATCGGAAACGGTGATGCGGTTGTCGTTGTTGTTTCTTGTACATTCGAAGACTCCGAAATACCGGAAGCTGTTGAACCGCGAACATCCGACCAATTGTTTATAGAAGCCGTTTCTTTTTGCGGTTGGACATTGGGTTGAACATTTTTCCATTTCTCCTGAACTTTATTCCAACCAAGCCACACCGTAGAACACAACAGGAAAATCATAAACATTGTTCCCAATGAACTATTTTTTGGTTTTTTGCTTTGTGGTTGTTCTATAGGGTTTTCCGTTTTATGTTCTGTTTTATACTCGGTTTTATACTCTGTTTTATTTTTTCCTGTTTTATTAACAGTCAACCAGTTCCAAAAAACGCCGCCCCATAAAAACGGTTGGAATTTTTTCTGTTCTGTTGAGGCAACCGGCAAAGAAACCGGTAAAGAAATTATATGATCGGTTTGCGAGACGGCATGATCGGTTTGAGAGGAAACAGCAGCCGATGGGAACTGGGAAGACGGTGTAAAGTTAAAGGGTGGTAAATGGTTTTCGGGTTCCTGTTGTTGCGGAAATATAATTAATTCGGGTCGGTTGGGACTGGAGTTTGAACCGGCAGGTGGTACACGGTTTACCTGAAATTCTTTTAATTCGGTTGTTTCGGATATTCTGGAGGTGTGAGGTTCGGGAGTTTTAAAGTTGTGAGATGAAGCCGAGTAATCATCAAACAAAAGTGTACGGGAACCAAAAGGATATTCTGATTCTTTTTTTTCTTTTTCTTGTTTTTCGCTAAAAATTTCCGTGTCAACCGGTAATCGGTAAAGATCATAACAACATTGTCGGCATTCACGGCTGGTTCGGGCAGGTTCGCCGAGAACATTCGATACAATATGGTGAACAGAAGCGATTTCTGCAAGATATTTATCGGAAGACAGGCAATAGGTTTCAAATCGATCCTGAATTTCCTCCGGCATTTGTTGGTCGAGATATTCGGCAACCAGATTGGGATCAAGTTCTTCACGTTGATCGACCAAACCCGGTACACCAAGACGAGGATTACGTACCGTACTTCGGATTCGGGTCAACATTGTTGAGGCGGCATCGTGTTTTGGAATCAGCCGTTCAAGTTGTTGATGTTGTTCCTGATCGAAAATATGATCTTCGAATGCAAGAAGTGTACGCAACGAAAGCCGCATGTCCTTGTTTTTTCAATAAGTTTGGCAAATGATCAGTTACAGCGAAACCGTGTGGAAACGGTTTGGGAAATAGTACCGCCTAAAAACGGTTGCGTATAATGACAAAATTTACAATTTAACGCAAGAGCAATTTTTTTTAGTTGATAGTGGAAAGTGGAGAGTGGAGAGTGTCGCAAGCGGATTACTACCTAAACGGTAATAATTCCGCTTGCGACACTATCAACTATCCACTATCAACTACTTTTTTGAATGTTTGAAATTTGTAGTTGTTCAGATTTAAGAGGTAGGCAACGTTTTGCCGAAACATTGCCTACCTTTTGTTTACCTAAATGAACAACCAGCCTGGGAACACTAGGAAATTTTGTTGAAATATTGCTAAATTTTTAAAATATTTTGAAAAATTTTTAGAAAAAGCCGAAACCCCTAATTGACAGTTTAAAAGTCTTGAGTAAACTGTGGAACTTATTGAGTCGGGATTTGTAATTTTTTGTTGTTTGTATTACAGCAAGCAAATCGCGGTTATTTCAATGAAACCTTATAAAATAAGGAGTCTAACAATGAAAAATGTAATGATGTGTTTGGTCGGGATTTTTGAAGAAATTCTTGCGAAAAGTCCGATGTTAAAATGGGTAAACCAGGGGGGGGGGGGCACTCTGTAGTGGAAAGTTGAGAACGGATAGTGGAGAGTCTTCACGCTCTAAACTATTTCCTGTAAACTTTTTACAACTTCTGCGTTCTTCACCGTTCGGCTTTACCTTGGTCGAACTTCTTGTGGTGATTGCGATTATCGGCGTGTTAATCGCTCTTCTGTTGCCGGCAGTGCAAGCAGCACGTGAAGCTGCAAGGCGGATGACTTGCAGCAACAACTTGAAGCAAATCGGAATCGGTTTGCACAACTATCACGATACCCACAACGCTTTTCCTGCACTTTCCGCATCGGAGCCAACCCGTGTAGAAGGTATTTTTGGTAGTAACGATTGGTACACAGCGGAAAAAGCGATTTTACCGTTTGTTGAACAAGCCTCGATGTTTGATGCCATGCAAACGATTCTTGCCAAAGGAACACAATTTTATGTCCGTCCGCCATGGGGAGATATTTCTGGTTACGAAAATCCTCCGGTTTTATGGAAACTGCTGGATAATCAATTTGTCGGTTATTATCTTTGCCCAAGTGATGGGCAAGGAGGAAAAACATTCTTGGCAAATGTTTCCGAAACCAATACGGCAAATCAGGTTCGGCTTTACAAAGTCAATTACCTGCCGTTTACCAATGCGGGTAACGAAGTTCACATGTATTGGGAACTCGTCGAAAGTTTCGTTGGACGCCCCTTTGAAGGCGAATTGACTGGACCTTTTAGTGTTCGAAAATGGCGACTCATGGCAAATTTTACTGATGGATTAAGTAATACGTTACTTTATAGCGAATTTCTCACTGGTCAAAATGAAGAACGGGCTTATGGAAAACCATGGTCACTTCGTGCCGGACAGGAAATGATTTTTGCTGCCAATACCCCCAATTCCAAAAATCCCGATTTACAACCGCCTTATGCCGGTTATTGTGGACCGGATGATAATTTACCGGAATTGAATTTGCCATGTCAACAAGTGGGCGATGACGGTTGGACACCCAATGCCTCTGCACGAAGCCGACATCCGGCTGGAGTACAAGCCTTGAAAGGTGACGGTTCCGTCTTTTTCATTTCCAATACAATTGATGCGACCACCTACGGCAGAACTGTAATGATCTGTGATGGTCAAACCGGATTGTAACACACTTACCATCATAAATGGAGTACTAATTAATGAAAATACTATTATTTTTTGTTACTATTTTAATTTTTCTGCCGTTCACAGGTTGTGGGGGCGACGGTTTGAACCGAACATCAGTCAATGGCAAAGTAACTTTTGACGGTAAGCCCATTGAAAGTGGTTTCATTATGTTTAAACCGGAACCAGGAACGCAATGTCCTGATATTGGCGGTCAAATTAAAGGTGGAACATATCATATTCCTCAAAAAGATGGTCCTGTTACTGGTTCCTATACTGTCGGAATTATGGCATCCGTACCAACCGGAAAGAAGATTAAAGCACCTATAACCGGTATTGAAACAGATGAAATGGTTCAAATCATTCCGCCGCAATATACCGGAATAATGGGAAAATCTTCGCTCACAACAAATATTGAAAAAGGAAAAAACGAACGGAATTTTGATATCGTTTCTGATAAAGAAAATAGATAGCCGCCGTTCACAAATTAGACTTTTTGTAATATATCAGTGGAATAATTGTAGATCACAACCATAGCAGCCCTGAAAGGGCGTTAGGATTATAGCCCATCCCGCAGGGGTGGGTTACAAATCAACACTAATTAACAAGCCCTGAAAGGGCGATAGGAAATTTTACACGGTTCGTTCTTTAATCATCTTCCCGTTGCCCTTTCAGGGTATCGTCAAGAAGTTTGTTTTAGCTTATAACCAGAGTGAGGTTATCATGTATTAGCCTGTTTGACATGTAGTTTTACGACGCTTTTGAG
>JAITIZ010000709.1 GCA_031279215.1 Planctomycetaceae bacterium | reverse complement strand
ATCGACCAGTTGTGGAGTCGTAATATCTTGCACGTAAATATTGTTGCCCAATTTTTGCATCGAATTATTCACCGCTGTACAGGAATTCAGTTAACGCAACAGATGGATCGAAGCCGATTGCGTTACCGTAAGCGTTGAAGGCGTAGAGTTCGGCGATGGCACCGGCAATATCTGTTAAGACTCTGGTGTTTCCGTGACCGTCGAAGGTGAAGTATAACTCTTGTTCAGTTTCGTTTTTAACGGTGATTTGGGCGATTTTGTTACGTCCGATAATGTACGTTATGTTCGCTTAGCGCAACATTTTTCATATTATAACGATTTTAACGGGACAGAATATCCCCTTCCACCGCTACAAAGCATGTTTCATTACCTAATTGTCAAAGATCAAAAATCTATTTTATCGACATCTATCCTTTTAATTCTTATGATCATTCTACATTGAAATCGAAAAAAACAAGAAAAAAATCGGTGAAATTTATTTTTTGCTAAAAATGACTTTCTATTTCTCAAGTTTTTCACACAAACTAACGAAATTCACAAGCACTCCAAAACAAGATTTCCGATACAATTTTATATTAAAATTAGTCATAACCTATTTATAATCAAGACTTTAATATCACTTCCTGCTCCTGGTGAACAACGCCGTTTTGAGGAGTGAGCGGGTCGTGAACAGCCGATTACATGTTTCCGCAAGTCATTTTGTAATAAGTATTTACAAAAACTTCGTGTCAGGTTGGCAACCTTTTGCTGAAGGGGGGGTACCTACGGTTGCCTACCTTCCGAAAACGTAATGGCAATATAAAAACAACCAATTGATAACACGATTGAGTATATTGGGAGTTCTCCACTCTCAACCACTAATATTTCCCAAACGATTTATCATCAAGATCAATTTTAATTTCAGCTCCTCCGCCTCCACCCCAATTAGCATCGTCAACTTCAACAAATGGAGTGGTTGATATCGGAACCGACACAACCGGTGTTACAGTTTTGGGCGTTTGTTTGAGATGCGGCGGGAGTGAAGCAGGTCTTGAACCTGTACCTGTCGGTTTAGATATTGGTACAGGTTTGGGAACGGTTGATTTTACGGCAGTAACAGTTGCCGGTTTTTGAACCGTAACAAAATCGTTGCTCTTCGATGTTGATGATTTACGGATTCGGAACTGACCAACCAATTTTTGTAATTGACTCGCCTGATTGCTCATTTCACTGGAAACACTCGCCGTTTCCTCTGCATTGGCTGTGTTTTGCTGCGTAACAGCGTCAATCTGATGCAATCCCTGCGAAACTTGTGAAATACCTTGCGCTTGTTCACCACTCGCCTGAGCAATTTCACCAACTAAAACCGCCACTTTTTGTGATTGTTCCACAATACCGTTAAGCATTTCGGCTGTTTGTGTTGCAATTTCAGCACCTTCATTGATTTGCTTGCTATTGTTTTCAATCATTTGCGTTGTTTCTGCTGCGGCTTTGGCACTGCGCGACGCCAAATTCCGAACCTCCTCCGCAACAACAGCAAAACCCTTACCATGAACCCCCGCCCGCGCCGCTTCCACAGCAGCATTGAGTGCCAACAAGTTCGTCTGGAACGAAATATCGTCTATAACTTTGACCACTTTTTGTACATCCTGCGAATTTTTCGTAATCAATGACATTGATTCAATCATTTTTTTCATCATGTCTTGACCAATCGAAGCAGAATCATTGGCAGCCTTCGCCAATTTATTGGCTTCACCAGCATTTTGGGCATTTTTGTTGGTTTGGTTACCAATTTCACTCATTGATGCCGTGATCTCTTCAATACTGGCAGCAGATTCCGTAGCACCTTGCGAAAGACTTTCACTGGCAGAAGCAACCTGTAAAGCACCAGTTGCCACTTGAGCAACCGCCTCCGTCGTATTACCCAATGCACCATTCACCTGATTAAGCATTGTTGTAAGGTGAATGTTCATCACATCTGAATCACTACGAACCTTAACCGTACTCAACCAGTTGCCATTAGCAAGTTCTTTCGCAAGACCCTCAACATTTTGAAACTCCAGCATAATTGAATGTAACGCATTGGATAATTCACCAATTTCATCTTTGCGCTGCATATATTTCATCGGCATTTCAACCGTCAGATCGCCATGCTCCGCAATACGAGTCATCGCTTTGACGGCAATTCCTAAACCAGTTACAATATTCTTCGTCAACACAATTGCCGCAACAATACCAACCACTACCGCCAAAATACAAACCCCAATAATAATACCCAAAACAAACCGAATCAAATTTGTCATTGAATCTGAAGTATTATCAACAGTCTTTTTAACATTATCAATGATTTCTATAATGATCGGAGCAATTGCTTTACCAGCTTGATCTTGTTGTTCTTGGTTGTCAGACAACTCTTTCAGCGCAGCAATACAAGCATTGTTCAACGTTTGCCAATTTTTCAATGCGTCAATAGCGTTACTGAGAAAATTGCGGTCTTTTTCGTTTGAGAGTTTTTCATTCAATTGGGCACATTGATCAAAAATATTTTTGAATTTCATATCAATCTCTTTTGCAATTTCTTCCGATAATTGGGGGCTTTTGGTCAATTCATAGTCGCGTGTTCTGATACGAATGTATTGCATTTCATCGCGTATAGAAGCCGGAAACAAAATCAAATCGATTTTATCATGCTCACTCATTGGGGGCTTACTTCCATCAGTTACGGTATTATCGATTGGTTCTGTTATTATTTTTTGGAGCAAAGTAATCAATTCATTTAGCGAACTTTCCACAAGAGAGTAAGAAGTATTCCGCTGATCTTTGATCTTCGCTATTTCTTTGACAATATTGGTAAATTGTTGATCCAGATTTTCATAAACATTTACGTGATCGACAATTTTAACGGCGTTATTAAGTGTGTTCTGGTCTAGTTTCAGTTTTTGAACATCCGCACTCGTTTCAGTAACATAATTTACATGCTTGGACACTTCGTCACGATATTTAGGATCATTCGTCAAGGAGTGTCTATTGGAAGCAATCTGGGTTTCATAAGAATTGATCACCATCGCATTCGACAACGAAAACACATGAATTTGCTGAAGTAATGACGATGTTTCCGCATTGATTTTTTGAAGGGCAACATAACCAACACCGCCAACAATAAGTAACAAAATAATCGCTAAACCAAAACCCGCAAATAATTTTTTACCAATTTTCATATTGGAAAGCATTTTTTGACCTCTAATATTTTTTGAGTAATAGTGATAAAAATTACCGTTTTAATTGTCTTAAAATTGTACAATTTTGAAATCATAATCGGTGTTATTCAATGTCGATGTTATTCGATTTTTCTAAAAAGAATACTATGGTAATTATAACGATGTAATCCGAAAAGACAATTAATTGTTGCATTATAATATGATAAGGAGCGAAAAAATGAATAGATGTGAAAATTTTTAGCCAATGTTCTTTTATACAGTTCTTTATACGTAGTTTTTTATACGTAGTTCTTTATACGTAGTTTTTTATACACGGTTCTTCGGCTCGGTTATAAAGTAATGGTAATTATTCAGTGGCGATTTTATTTTTCCTTCTTAACCCAGTTAGGGGTTGAGAACGGCGGTCAAGCGAAGTACAACCGCCGAATCAGAAAGTTTCCACTCATAAAGCCCGGATAGTAGTTGATAGTGGAGAGTGGAGAGTGGAGAGTGTCGCAAGCGGATTATTACCCAAACAGTAATAAGACACTATCCACTCTCAACTATCAACTATCAACTACTATCCGGGGTTAAGAATCGAAAAATAAAAATTTCACTAATTTGTCTCATATCCATTTATCGCATCGATAATCTGGAGTCATTTCAATGGGGTTTAGACCGTCTTGATTGGGTATTGATTTTTGATGCAGTTAATTTGACAGTCGCCGTACTTCAACTGCTCAACAGCGGCATGTTTTATGTAACAGTTTTGAGTGAACCCAATTCAACAATACCGTAATATAAAAAACACGAAATTTCTTGATACAAAAAAATAAAAAATTAGAAAGAGCAGATTAAAAATCAATCTCAATTAAAATTTCAATTAAAATCTCAATTAAAATTGATGTTGCAAAAATGAATTGGTATGCACGGCGTAATGGTTCGGTTCAATAATCGGCAACAAATTCGACAAAGACTGAACGATTTTGAATTGCCGGAATCATCTTATATTGGGACGATGTAAATCCGTAAAATAAACCGCCATGACTTCTCCAATCTTTTTAACTTGCCCATTCTGACAATCCGATTGGTATTCCGATTGGCATAAAATCTAATGGACATCCCCTTTGACAAATTATTATTTTTTAATATAATTTTTCGGTTGTTTCATATTTTTTTGGGGGGGAAATAATAAACCACGAAATAAAGGGTTATAAATTGAGTGTTTTTTGAAGTTCATAAAATGTCTCAATCTGTTTATCTCGTCCATTTCAACATTCATTTGGACAAATTAAATATTCCTATTTTATTCCAATTGTTCAATTGTTTTCAAAATTTATCCCCAAAAAAATGTGAAACAATCAGAGAATCCAAAAAAATCTCAATGAATTTCAATCAAAATTGATATTACAAAAAAATATTGTTGAATGCATCCAATCCGAATATTAATTTCAAAAAATAAAAATTACATTGAAATATATTGAAATATTACGACAATTGTAATTTCGACAAAGCCCTGAATCAGTTAAACATAAAAATAATGACTTCAAGAAGTGTACAAGGATAAGCAATCCTTTGCATAATAAATATAATGATATTTTACCAGCCGTTGGTTGGTGTGATCGGTGTTTTACGATATTCAATAAATCCAATTAACCTGTAACAATTTTACATTACAACAATTATTATTTTATGATTTTCGATTACAAAGCGCAACATGAATTTTTGATTGGTATTGATTCGGACGGTTGTGCGTTCGACACGATGGAGTTGAAACATAAAGAGTGTTTTGTCCCGAACACCATTAAATATTGGAATCTTCAAGGTATTAGTAAATATGCACGGGAAGCGTTTGAGTTTGTGAATCTTTATTCGAAGAGTCGCGGAATTAACCGGTTTCCGGCGTTAATTGAAACACTTCAATGGTTGCAACGCCGTCCCGAAGTCAAACGGCGCGGAGTTAAGATCGAAATTCCGCAATCCCTAATTGATTGGGTTGCGCGGGAAACCAAACTCGGTAATCCGGCGTTAAAAGAAGAAATCGAACGAAATCCCGATCCAGGGTTGGTACAAACATTGGAATGGTCATTGGCAATTAATAAAACGGTTGATTTTATTGTTGACAAGGGTGTTCCGCCGTTTCCGTTTGTTCGGGAATCGTTGGAAAAAATGAACGGTAAAGCCGATGTTCTTGTCGTTTCGGCAACTCCCCAAGAAGCGTTGGTTCGGGAATGGGAAGAACAAAATATCGGACAATATGTTGCGGCAATTTGCGGGCAGGAAGTCGGAACAAAAAAGGAATCACTCGAAAAAGCACAAAAAATCGGTCATTACAGCCAAAACCGAATTTTAATGATTGGCGATGCGCCCGGTGACCACAAAGCAGCATTAGCCAATAAAGCGTTGTTTTTTCCAATCAACCCCGGTGCCGAAGAAAAAAGTTGGCAACGGCTTTATGAAGAAGGTTTAGATCGATTTTTTGCCGGAACTTTTGCCGGTAGTTATCAACAGGAATTGGTAGATGATTTTAATCGTTATTTACCGGACACGCCGCCGTGGGCGGTTGAGTGAGATGTCCCCAATGAGATGTTACAAAATGTTTGGAAAATCAGAAACGAAAACATATTGTAACATAATTTTAATGTAATTAGGTAATTATTGTATTTGCCGAAATGGCGGAATTGGCAGACGCGCTAGGTTCAGGTCCTAGTCCTGTAATACAGGGTGGAGGTTCGAGTCCTCTTTTCGGCAATTCTTGATTTGTTAAACATGGTGAACATTCCTATTCTCCGCAAACTCCGTGTTTTCTGCGGTTAATAAAGCGGTTAATAAAACAGTTAATAAAACAGACTGTTACCAATTTTTTATAGGAATGAACTTTCAACTCCCCAATAATTAGGAAAATATTATGCTTCATCTTTACAATCAGATTGAGGAATCAGTACATTTTATTCGTAACAAATGGAATGGTACGGCGAAAGCGGGAATTGTTCTTGGAACCGGACTTGGCAATCTGGCGAAGCAAATTACAGCGGATGTAACACTGCCTTACGAAGAAATTCCAAACTTTCCGTGTTCAACCGTTGAAACTCACGCCGGAAATCTTGTTATTGGAACATTAAATGGAGTTAATGTTGTTGCGATGGAAGGGCGTTTTCATGCTTACGAGGGTTATGATCTTAAGCAAATTACGTTTCCGATTCGTGTTATCAAAGCGTTGGGAGCGGATACGCTGTTTGTTTCCAATGCTTGCGGCGGTATGAATCCGCAATATCGGCAAGGTGATATTATGGTGATTGAAGATCATATCAACCTGATGGGTATTAATCCGTTGGTTGGAATCAATGATGATCGGCTTGGTCCGCGTTTCCCTGATCTTTGCGAACCTTATGACAAAAAAATGATTGATCAGGCTCTGGAAATTGCACGGAAAGAAAATTTCGTTGCGCATAAAGGGGTTTATGTCGGAGTTTTGGGACCGAATCTTGAAACACGAGCTGAATACCGTTTTTTGCGTGGTATTGGAGCTGATGTTGTTGGAATGTCCACAGTTCCCGAAGTACTGGTTGCGGTTCATTGCGGTATGAAAATTCTTGGTTTGTCAATTGTAACAGATATGGCGATTCCTGACGCATTAAAACCCGGTGATGTCGCCGAAATTATCGCAACCGCCAACGCCGCCGAACCAAAACTCACAAAAATTGTCAGCGGTATTATCGCACAATTAAACACGAAAAACTAAACACAAAATTTTGAGAATTAAAAATTAAAAACTTAAAACCTGTACGGAATTTATTGTATTTTCCGTAATATTTTTTTCAACTTATTATTTTTTCTTTGCTGCTGCCATGAAAAATGCAACATTATTAACCGGATTGTTTTTTATTTTCACAATCTCAACCGCAACTCATATATTTTCTGCGGACTTACCGAAACCATTTTCCGGCGGGTCAGAAAAATTTACGAAACTGGTTTGGAGTGATGAGTTTGATGGTAACGGTCTTCCAAACTCTGAAAAATGGGGTTACGAAACGGGTTATGTTCGTAACAAAGAAAAACAATATTACACCAATGCTCGTTTGGAAAACGCTGAAGTTAAGGACGGATTTCTTGTTATTACCGCACGAAAAGACGATTTCCGAAACGGGGATAAGACATATCCGATAACTTCGGCGAGTGTTATTTCGAAGGGCAAGGGTTTTTGGAATCGGGGACGAATCGAAGTTTCTGCCAAAGTTCCGAAATCGCTTGGAACGTGGCCTGCAATTTGGATGTTGCCGAAAGACCAAAAAGCCGGTTGGCCCCAATGCGGTGAAATTGATATTTTGGAGCATGTTGGTTTTGATCCGCAAAAAATCCATTTCAATGTCCATGTCGATAAATACAACCATACAAAGAAAAATAATAAAGGAAAATCGGTTTCCTGTCCTGATCCTGATACAAAATTTCATGTTTATGCGATTGAATGGTTTGATGACCGGATTGATTTTTATTTTGACACGGAAAAATGTTTTTCGTACGTAAACGAGGGTGAAGGAGAAACTTCTTGGCCTTTTGACAAACCGTTTTATCTTATTTTGAATCTGGCGTTTGGCGGCAGTTGGGGCGGTACCAAAGGTATTGACGAATCGTCGTTACCGCAACAATTTCTAATTGATTACGTCCGTGTTTGGCAATAAATCTGACGATTATTTGCGTGTATTGTTACGTATTGTTCCTTACAGGGCGAAGGATTTTATGTTGTTGCGTAAATTATCAGGGAAATTTAAACATTAAAAATGTAACAGCACATGTAACCGCACAAAGTATAATAATACATCCTATTTTAATTTTTAGGAAATTTCTGTATCTAAATATAAATTTTAGCGATTCATTCAAACCTATAACGTTTCAAATAATAAAAGGATTGGTAAGAGCAATAACCATAATTTGTAATTTTGCTGATATAATTTTGCTGATATTTTTTCAGGAATTTATTTTTATACATAACTGGTTACATTTTTTGTATGGATTTCATTTTTTTAACTTGAACGATTATTACAACCAACATTAACAACTGATATTATTATGAGTTCATCGATTCCTGAAACGGAAAAAACCAATGTTCCCTGGTATCAACTTTTGACGCGTTATCATTGGTTTGTTTTTATTGTATGCTGTCTTGGTTGGGGTTTTGACACATTTGACCAACAGATATTTAATCTTGTACGTAATCCGGCATTGGCGGATTTGATGAGTTTGGATGCAACGAATGCCAGGGTAGTTGCGATGGGCGGTTATGCAACTTCTTTGATGTTAATTGGTTGGGCGGTTGGCGGAATTTTGTTCGGAATTATGGGGGACAAAATTGGTCGGGCAAGAGTGATGATTATGACGATTTTGGTTTATGCTGCTTTTACCGGTTTAGGCGGAATGGCAACAAATTGGTGGGATTTTCTTATTTACCGTTTTTTAACGGGAATGGGAGTGGGCGGTCAGTTTGCTGCTGGTGTAACACTGCTTGCTGAAACAATGCCGGACAGAGCAAGAGCAAAATCTCTTGGAATGTTACAAATTGTTGCGGCGTTTTGTAATTTTAGTGCGGCAATTCTTACAATGTTCCTAACTTTTTTGGATCAACATTTTAGTATTTTCGGAGGTTTTCCGGTTTGGCGGGTAATGTTTTTTATTGGTTTCCTTCCTGCGTTGCTGGCGGTGGTGATTATGCGGCGGTTGGAAGAGCCGGAAAAATGGAAACAAGCGGTTGCGTCCGGCGGTGCTAAAAAAGCCGGTTCGCTGAGCGATCTTTTCGGCAATCCGCATTGGCGTTACAATATTATTATTGGGATGCTTCTTGCGACTTGCGGAGTGATTGGACTTTGGGGAATTGGTTTTTTCAGTGTTGATTTGACCCGAACCGCATTTCGTAACAGTAAAAATATGGAAGTTCGGAATGCGGGCGATGTTGAAAGGGTTGATCTTGAATTTGTCCGAATGCTTGCCGGTTCACCGAAAGAGTTTTTGCCGATTGCTTTGGACAAGAAAATTATGTTACAAAGTTTTATTGATGTTCAGCCGAAAACAAATGATCCGGGAGCCATTTTTCTTGCGGTTCTTGAAAACCAAAATTCGTTTGATGATTTGAGTAAAGAAAAAATTCTTGCAACATTGGATCAGCAATCACCGGACGGAAAGCGTAAAAATCAAACAGATGAAGAACGCCGCCGCCGTGATAAAATTCTTTCGGCAGCTCCAATGAAAACTGATACGGAAACATTCACGAATCTAGCGGATCAGATTTCGAAACGTTCCAGAGAAATCAGTAGTTATGTTGGTGTGTGGGGCAGTATTACATCGCTTTTGTTCAATCTTGGGGCGGTATTTGGAACGCTTGCGATTACGATTGTTGCGGAACGTTTTGGGCGTCGTCCGGCGTTTACATTATTTTTTGCGGCATCGTTGGTGATGACGTGTGTTGTGTTCTTGCTGATGGACACGCCGACGGAAGTTCTTTGGATGACGCCGTTGCTTGGATTTTGTGCGTTATCATTATTTGGCGGTTATGCGATTTACTTCCCGGAATTGTTTCCAACCCATTTACGAAGCACCGCCGTTTCTTTCTGTTACAATATCGGACGTTTCATTGCAGCGACAGGACCAATGGGATTAGGATTACTTACGAGTTACGTTTTCTATGATGCGCCGGAACCAATTCGTTACGCAGGAGCGGCAATGTCTATTACCTTTATTTTCGGAATTATTATTACATGGCTTGGTCCTGAAACAAAAGGTAAACCGTTGCCGGAATAAAAAACACAACAAATTGTAACTGTCTATTTTATTATATACTCATTGCGCATTAAAATTCGGTTTTATAAGAACAGAATTTTTATGTTTTTTATTTAAAAATCCTGTCAATTCTGTCTATCCCGTCAAAATGTATTCATTTATTTTGAACACGAAATACACGAAACTTCACTAACGACACAAAAATTATACGAAAATGACAACAAAAAATTTTTTCGTATGTTTCGTGTCATAAGTTCGTTTGTTATGTCATTCACAAAAAATAATTGTTAAAAATCTGCGAAAATCTGCGTCATCTGCGGACGATTTAAATAGACTGTTACAAATTAAACTATAATTATAT
>JAITIZ010000487.1 GCA_031279215.1 Planctomycetaceae bacterium | reverse complement strand
GATTTGCGGCGTTTACGTAAACTCGCAACTTTACGCGGTGTTGGGTTAGGCGATATTTTGCCGCAAGAAGAGGGACATTGGGAAAGCGAATACGGAATCAATCTTGACAACTTTTATCGTCGTACTCTGTCGGAGGGACTTTATTATCATCAGGAACAAGATCGAGGATATTTACCGTTGGGGCTTGTTGAGGAGATTCGGGCTCTTTTGCATCCGCCTATTCCCTGGGATGTTGAACTTGCCCGCTGGTTTGACGAGTATTTCACACCGTTGGAAAAAAGACGTTCTTATGCGCGTCCGTCACGCCGTCAATCATCAACACCCGATATTCCACGACCTTGTTGGGTAATTTCAAAATCCGCATTGAAAGATCGGACATTTGGCGTTATTCTTGATACGTCGGGTTCAATGGATCGTGCCTTATTGGCGTCCGCACTTGGAGCCATTGCCAGTTATTCAGAGGTGCGGGATGTTCCGGCTGTGCGAGTGATTTTCTGTGATGCCTCCGCCTATGATCAAGGTTACATGAAACCGGAAGATATTGCGGGGAACGTCAAAGTAAAAGGACGCGGCGGTACAATATTGCAACACGGCATCAATCTCCTTGACCAAGTTGAAGATTTTCCTAAAACGGCACCAATACTCATTATCACCGACGGTTTTTGTGAACCGCGACTGACTCTTTATGGTCGGGAACATGCCTACCTAATACCTGAAGGCAGAACATTACCCTTTCCACCAAAAGGAAAAATATTCAGATTTCGCAAATAAAAATTCGCGTAATATATCAGTGGAATTATTGTTTAAGTTTAATAAAGGTCTTCATAATAGTTGAGAGTGGAAAGTTGAGAGTGGATAGTGTCGCAAGCGGATTACTACCAAAACGGTAATCATTCCGCTTGCGACACTCTCCACTCTCCACTATCAACTCTCCACTACTATACTGCCCTTTCAGGGCGTAGGAAAAAGATCAATTATTCAAATAGGCAGGTACGTCTAGCGTACTGTCCTAACTCCTTTTCCCACTCCCGTAACTCCCTTCTTATTGTTCCCAGATTTTCCAGATTAACAAATCTTTTATCAGTGGAAAAGAATTTTTTCTGAAATATTGAAAAAATCATCTTGAGTGAAAGGGGCGAAATAACTATTCTTCGTTTGTTCGGTTTTGTTGATTTGATTCGTTGACGTTGTTTGATTCGTTTATTTTTTGACGTGACAAATTAGTCGGCGTTCTCGATTAATCATACCGTGTAACCGTTTTCCCGAATGCAACCGTGAAAATTTTGCTGTTGCGTCCAACGAAGAGAGTGAGAAAATGAATTTTTTAGAAAATTTGAAAAGTCTGAAAAAACTGTTTAACGATTTTATTCCACAACAAAAATTTCGACCGTGCGGTTGGAAATTGCAACGTTTGGCGCAGTTTGAGATGTTGGAATCGCGGGAACTTCTTGCGGTGAACGTGTTGGGACCGGTAACCGCTTATGCTCAACCGAATAATCCGGCGGAGATTCAGTTCGATCTGACAACAAATGGAAATACGGCTGCGAAATTTGATTTTACGGTTCAACAGTCAAGCGGCAGCACTCTTGATCCTTCGCAACTTCGATTGATTAATCGTTCAAACGGTCAAGCGGTGATATTATCGGATATTGTGAATGGGACAACATCAAGCAGTGCTTCGGCGATGCTGGCGGCGGGTTCTTATTCGGTTTTTGTTTCAGCGGATGGCGGCAAGGGCAATTTTACGTTTGTTATTTCGCAGGAGAGTTCGGTCAAAACCGGTTTGGATATTCTGGTGATGGCGGCAATTGCGCAACAACAACAGCCGAGTAGTTGGGCGAATCGGGTTGCTTATTACAACAATCTTTTGGCGAACACCAGTTATGCGGGTGCGGCTTCGGTGATGCCGATTGCTAAATATTATCCTGAAGTGGATGCGAATCATGACGGCAAACTTGATATGACGGACAGTGTTGCCGCACAACAAAATGCCGGTTCAGTATCGGGAAGCGTCAACTCTTATCAAGTTGTAAAAAATGATCTTGTACCGGAAACGATTCAGGATAGCGGTCATGGCACTGTTACGGTTCCATCGAATCATCAGGTTCAAAGTGTTGCCGGTCAGACACTTCAAGCCGGTCAAAGTAAGACATTACCGAATGGGCAGGGAACCATTACGCTCAAAACGGACGGTTCATTGGTGTTCACTGCCGGTGCGAACACAACACAACTGGCTCAGAATGAAACGGAAACGGTAAGTGTTCCGATTGTTACGCAAGATATTTATGGCAACGAATATTCCTTTACGGCAATGTTTACGGTAACGGGTCAAAACGAGTTACCGGTATTGACCAATTCAACGCCGATCACTTTCACGTTCAATCAAACGGCCGGTTCGGGAACTGTTAAAACAGCCGACATTTTGGCGCGATGGACGGATACTGATCATAACGCCAAGTTGGTCATTGTTAATCCGGTGATTCAGACCACATCCTGTTCCAATGCTGACCTCAATTCAAAATACACGTCGGCAAACCTGAAACAATATTTGTCGTTGACCAACACCGGAATAACTTTTACTGTTTCGGATTCTTTTTTTGATGATCTCGGACTGAACGAAACACTGACAATAACAGTCTCCTACGGTGTTAAAGATGAATACGGACAATCGCCGAACACCGGCACATTGTGTTTCACCGTAAAGGGTAAAGACAATCCGTCTGTTCTAGCAGTTAGTCAAACGGTGTTTTCAGTAAGTTCAAACGACCTCAATAATCCGGCGAAAGCAATCAATGCCGGATTTTCTGTTACGGATTCCGACAAGAAAGACGCCGCCGGTTTCGTTTATTCTTTTTTGAACGTTAAAGACAATACAACGACGGCTGCCGATGGACTGATTACCGGATTCAATACAACAAACGGAACATTTAATATTGATACATCAAAACTCAAAAACCGTTATGTTAATTCTGTTGTTACTGTTGATATTTCCGTAAAAAGTGTGAGCGGCGGAGTTGTTTCAAAAACATTAACAATCAATTTAACACCGATTATCATACCAGTTGCTTCGCCTTTGGTTTTAACAACAACGGAAACAAATCCGCAGACGGGACAAATAACACCGACAATTGCCGGAACAACGGGATTCAAAACGACCGGACTAAATATTGTCAACGAAAACGGTTTCGATACACTTCCGAGCGGTCTCTCTTTGGCAACAGTTGCAACTCTTGATGAAAACGGTAACTTTAATTTTACTCCAAACAAAAATTTTGAATATCTGAAACAAGGTGAATCACTCAAACTGAAATTTCAATACACGATTACCGATAATCAGTACGGATTAACGAATCTTGGAACGATTGAATTAACAATCACTGGAACCGCAACAACTCCAACAGGAACAAACGACCAAACTATCGGTGAGAATGGAAAATTTAACGCAACGGAAAACAATGGTACGGTTCCCAAAATTACTGTACAAAAATCAGAAATTCTTAACGGTTGGACACTTCCTGACGGTTTAGATGCTTACTCTCTTGTTGTCGGTACTCCGACTTTCGACCAATGGAGCGGTAACAATGGGAATCCGTTAGGAACAGATTCATTGGGTTCCGTCAAT
>JAITIZ010000683.1 GCA_031279215.1 Planctomycetaceae bacterium | reverse complement strand
AAAGATTATTTATGATCTTTAGGCTTGCGCCCTTTCAGGGCTACTATGGTTGTTCTCTACAATTATTCCACTGATATATTACGAAAAATTAAATTGATGACTGCAAGAAGTATAATTGCCATTACTGAAATATTATCGAAAATGATTGGTATCTCTTGAAAAGGTCGATTTTTAATGTAAAATGAAAAACCGCTTGAAATAAAATACCAATTAAAATTCGGTAAAATTTCATTTACAGCAAACACCTCTCTCAAAAATCAATATAAAATTTATGCCTCTTATTTTGCCTCATGGCGGTTTGACAGAACCAATCAACCGAACAGTTGACGTTAAAGATATTGAATCATTTAAAAGTAGAACATCAACATTATTGAAAGTTCCTGTAAGTGATGCGGATTTATCAACCGTGTATCGTTTGGGTGACGGCGGTCTTTCACCACTCACCGGTCCTATGGACGAACAAACATTCAACCGCGTTCTCGAAGAATCCATTCTCGAATTTAACGGACAAAAATATGCCTGGACAATTCCGCTTTCATTGCCCGTCAACGAAGATTGCGCTAAACAAATCAAAATCGGACAAGAAGTTGCAATTGTTAATTCATTGGGTGAAATCGTTGCCGCTTTAACTGTTTCCAGTGTTTTCGCATGGAATAAGGCAAAATATCTGAAAAGTGTTTATCTGACAGAACGTACCGATCATCCCGGTGCCGATATCGTTTTGAAACAATATCCCAATCCCGCTTTTTTACTTGGCGGTTCGATTTGGGTATTGCCGCAACCGAAAAATCCGGCATTCGGACAATATGTTTTTACTCCGTCTGAAGTTCGGAAATTACTCGATACCAAAGGTTGGCAACGGGTTGTGGCGTTTCAAACACGGAATCCCTTACACCGTGCCCATGAATACGCCTTAGTTTATGGGCTTGAAGAGTTATTACGGCAAGGTTTTAACGCCGGTGCCTGCCTGAATCCATTGGTCGGAGAAACAAAAGGCGATGATGTAAATGCAGTGGTTCGGATGAAAACTTACGAGGCTCTCATCAAAAACCGCTCACTCGGTGAAGGTGATAGCGATACCGCTCTTTGGAAAAAAATCGGCGAAGCAGTTCCTGATCGGGTAATCTTGCTCGGTTTGGATATTAAAATGTTTTACGGCGGTCCCAAAGAAGCCGTCATGCACGCAATTTATCGGCAAAATTTTGGATTTACCGATCTGATTATCGGACGGAAACACGCCGATGCTCCTTATCACGATGGTAATCCTATTTGGGGTGATTTCGATGCTCAAGAAATTTTTAACAACTTAAACGGTGATTTAAAAATTAAACCGTTAAATGTTGGTTTTGCGGCGTATTACGAATCGGTTGGGCGGGTTGACCTCATGGATAAACACAAAAACGAAAAACCAATTTTTATCTCCGGTAAAGATGTTCGCAAAACACTCCTCGAAGGAAAAGAAGTTGATCCGCGAATTATGCGGCAAAGTACATCAAAAATACTCGCCGAAGCTATGGCAGGAAAATAAAATCAATGAAAAGGAAACGAAAATCATGGAACAATACCCGCCTAATGAACGAGTTCTCATATCCTTTGACTATGCCTTAAAACGCTTGTTGCGTAACAAAGTCAATTATGATGTGTTGGAGGGATTTTTAAGCGAATTGCTCAAAACCAACATCTTCGTAAAGAATATCGGTGAAAGCGAAAGCAATAAAGAACACGCAACCGATAAATATAATCGAGTTGATCTTCTGGTCGAAGACGGAATCGGAGAGATTATATTAATCGAGTTACAGTTTACAGCGGAGCTTGATTATTTACACCGGATGTTGTTCGGAA
Source organism: Planctomycetaceae bacterium (assembly GCA_031279215.1). GTDB lineage: Bacteria > Planctomycetota > Planctomycetia > Pirellulales > Thermoguttaceae > WRKP01. The sequence continues at coordinate 762 of JAITIZ010000683.1, read as the reverse complement.
CGAGCAAGACCATCACCGAATATATGGTTCAAGGAGCCGAATATGTGAACGTGAAGAAGGTTTATTCCATCAGTATTGTGTATTTCGATTTGGGACAAGGTGATGATTATATCTATCACGGCAAAACCCATTTTATCGGTCTGCACAAACAGGATGAACTTCGTCTTTCTGCTTCACAACGTAAACTATTCGACAGAGAAGCAGCAGGGGACATTTATCCCGAATATTATATTTTAAAGATTAATAATTTTAACGATAATACCAAAGACAGTCTTGATGAATGGATTTATTTTTTGAAACACAACAAGATCAAGGATGAATTTAACGCCAAAGGTTTAGATAAAGCTCGCGAAATTCTCACCAGAAACAATCTCACACCGGAGGAACAAAAAAGTTATGATTATATGTTACGTTTGCGCAGTGAAGATTTGAGTGCGGTGGCCACCTCAAAATATGAAGGAAGAGAAGAAGGAAGAGAGGAAGGAAGAGAGGAAGGAAGGATAGAACGCGAAAAACTCATTCAGGAACTCGAAAAAGAACGTGAAGAACGTAAAAAACTTGTCAGGGAACATGAAATTCTTCTTGCAGAAATTGCCCAACTTAAACAGAATAAACAAAAATAATAAAAACGGCTTTTTTCGTCTATACCAATTACACTTTAAAATTCGTTTTTTATTTTTTTTAATTTTTTAGATAAAAACGATAAATAAATTTTTTAATTTATTTTTTGTTGAAATATGTTACCGTTTATTCCTTCATATC
>JAITIZ010000625.1 GCA_031279215.1 Planctomycetaceae bacterium | reverse complement strand
ATGATTAAATAACGAATCGTGTAAAATTTCCTATCGCCCTTTCAGGGCTTGTTAATTAGGGTGATTTGTTACCCACCCCTGCGGGGTGGGCTATAATACTAACGCCCTTTCAGGGCTACTAGGTTGTTCTCTACAATTAGTCCACTGATATATTACGAATTTTTGTATTCTTTAATTTTAAAAACCTGTAAATTCTGTTTATCCTGTCCCAATCCGTTGATCTTGTCCAAAAACGAAAACCGAAATTTAAAGTGTAATGAGTATAGTACACTAAAAAGTCTTCGTAGTACACTAAAAATTCTTCGTAGTACACTACGAAACTTTTGCAGCAACCGTGTTATTTTTTTCCATGAACAACAAGGATCATTTGTAATATATCAGCGGAATTTTTGTGTGAAACACCGAAAAAGCCGTGGATAGTGGATAGTTGAGAGTTGATAGTGGATAGTGTCGCAAGCGGATTACTACCTAAACGGCAATAATTCCGCTTGCGACACTATCCACTATCCACTATCCACTATCAACTATCAACGGCTTTACATTTGATGGTAATTACAGTAAATTTATGTAATTATTCAGCAGCATTTTTATTTTTGCTTATCGGCAGCATAATTTATTGGCAAAACCTTTTTGACCGGAAATTACCAAGCCGAAAATTTTGATAACACCAATCCAATCCGTAAACACAAGGTAAAATCATGAACCAACAACAACGTACCAAAATTCTTTCAACATTTCGGCGTCGAATTTTTGCCGTATTATTTCTTAAAAAGGTTATAACATTTACGTCGATATTTCTATTTCTTTGGGGAGTTTTTATACTAACACTTCGTGTCGGCGGTTGGTATGAACCGAGTATTGTTACATTGAGTTTATTTGTTTACCTCTTTATTCCGGTTTCGGCGTTGCTGACGGCTTATCAACTTCTTCCTGATAACCGGCAACTGGGGGCGATTTTAGATTGTGATAACCAAGTTGGCGGTCTTATGATGAGTTCTTTTGAAAAAGAACTTGGTGATTGGTCCATTCACATGGGAACAATAAATATTCCGAAAATTCATTGGGAATTTCAACGAATTATTGTTCTTATTGTATTTGCGTTTTGTTTTGCCGGAGTTTCGTTATTCCTTCCGATATCCGCTCTTTCCGGACCAACCCGAAACCGTTTGAATGTAGAAGATCAGGTACGGCGTTTAACTTCGCAGCTGGATACGTTGGAACAGGAAAATATTTTGGAAGTTGAAGAAATCGAAACACGAAAACTTGATCTGGAACATATTCAAAATAATGCCGATGGTTTGGGACCTGTTAAAACATTCGATGCGTTGGATCATATCGAAAACCGAATGAACCGGAAAGCTGCCGAAGCCGTCGAAAACGCTCAGCGAACAGTTGAGACTCTTGCCAATACCGAAGCCCTTTCGCAACAAGTGAAGGAAATATCTCCCAAACTTGACGAATCAACCGCTCAATCATTGATGGAAGGGTTGGCTCATTCATTGGAAGAGATGCTTAACCAAAACCCGGAACTTGCGAAAAATATGAAAGAAGTGTTGGATAAGAAATCGGAGGAAACACAACAAACCAAAGATAACAAAAAGAATAACAATGAAAAAAATAAAAACAAACAAAAAGAAAAAGAAATATTGGAATCTCTGAAAAAAATGTTGAACGAAAATAACTTACAAAATCTAACACCGGAAATGCTTCAACAGTTGTGTGAGGCGATGCAGCAATGTCAAGGGAATTGCGAGCGAATGTGTGAAAACTTACAGAATGCGGGATTTCCGGTTGATTCGGACATGCTCAAAAAGTTGTCCGAGATAAAAAGTGTCAAGCGTGAAGAAGCGGAGCGGATGTTGAGTGATCTTTGGGCAAACTGTGAGGGTTGTGAAGGTGATTGCCCTGGTGAACGCAATGAGTTGTCGTTTAGTCCGCGCTACACAAAAAAACAGAATTGGACAACCAATCCCAATGAAGAACCCGGCAATACACAATTTACAAAAAATGCCGATGAAGAAGGGGTAGAATTTAAAACAACTTTTTTACCGTTATCTGATATTGAGGCATTTCGGAACAGCCAAAAGATAGGAGCTTCTATTTCGTCTCCTGATTTTAATCCTGACGATGTTCCGGATAAACATGGCGGAGCTGTTACCCAAACCGATGGTGATAACAGTGCCGGAACTGATTATAACCAAACGATTTATCCTCAACATCGCGGAACTGTCGAACGATTTTTCAAACGATAATACTGCCTATACTCATCACAACTTGACCTTGGGGAGTTCATTTTTTGACCGGATAAACAAATTTTGACGGGATTAACAAATTTTGACAGGATTTTTAAATAAAAGACTCAAAAATTCTGTTTTTCAATATTTAATAGCGGTATTATCCGTTTAGGAGATAATAACTTTGTTCTTTTTATTAGGATTATTAGTATTTATTATTGTTTTAACTATTTTTATTCGACGGTTTTTTCCGTCTGGAGGAATGTTCAATGAGTGCAAATCACAGTTTGATTTTGTTTGCAGGGGATATGACATCCCTATTGCCGTCTTTGTTTGCCTGCTTCGGTTATCGAACAACCGGCACCGTAGAAATTGCCAAAGGTTTGCCCCAAATTTGGGAGTACACAAACTGGCCCCGACGATCTCGCCCTTACAATGTCGTTCACAAAGCTGTTCTCTACAACGGAACATGGACAGCAATCTTGGATCGGGAAATGACAATGATTCTCGATCAGGAAAAATGCACAAAATGCGCTTCTCAATTTAATATCAAAATTTTCGGTTATATGGTTGAAAGTGTTTCGGGAACCTGCGCTTTCTATTTGTATTCACCGGAAAAAGTACGCGGTCTTAATATCCAGAATTTTGAAATACTGGAAAATTTCGGCGAACCGCTTCCTCAAGAAGCTGGAATTACTACCGAAGAAATGCTTGTCGATGGGACCATGCGAATCTCTCGTCGTTTGGGTTTTTCCGATTCACTTTTTGCTCATCCTACTTCGAAAGTCCAAATTTTCGGAATGGAAGACCCCGCACGAACTCAAACTCATCAACAAACAACCGCCCCAACCCACAAACAAAATAAACATACCAATAAACACCCCCCAATCACTGAACCTATTCACCGAATAGAAAAACCATGGTGGAAATTATGGTAATATACTCATCACACTTAACCATTCGGTTTTGGTTTTTTGACAAGATCAACTGATTTTGACAAGATCAACAGAATTTACAGGATTTTTAAATCAAAGACTCAAAAATTCTGTTCTTATAAAACCAAATTTTAAAGTGTAAGTGAATAATAATCACACCATAAAATCATCACAGGGGGAAACCGGAAAAATTTCTTTCCCCCGTCTTGGCAAAGAAAGAAAACTCTATACAATTACGTTTTCTTTTAGTTTAATTTAATGGAACCTTTAATTCATGTAAATTGGGGCAAGCTGATAATCATGAAAAAAACATACATGGCAAAACCAAACGAAGTCCCGCAAAAATGGTACCTCGTTGATGGAACAAACAAAGTTGTTGGACGTTTGGCAAGCGATATTGCGATGATCCTCATGGGGAAACACCGACCAACCTATACCCCGCATGTCGATACCGGTGAATATGTTATCGTAACAAATGTTGATAAAATCGTGTTCACCGGCAAAAAACTCGATCAAAAAAAATACACCTGGTACACAAAATGGCCCGGTCTCCGAACAGAAACCGCCCGACACCGCCTAGAACATAAACCCGAACTCGTTTTAACAGAAGCTGTTCGGCGAATGTTGCCCAAAAATAAACTCGCTAAAAAAATGCTCGCAAAACTAAAAGTCTATCGAACCGGTGTTGCCCATCCACACCAAGCACAACAACCCGAAATACTCGAATTAGCTAAAAAATAATCAGTAGATTGTAAAACCCAATCTCCGTATGTAACAATAAACGTCTAACTTGTGGGAACTTCTAAAAAACCGCTTCATAAAAATATTGCTCCAACTCTTGCCCTTGAAAAATAAGGACTATCGGTAAATTTTTTAAATGAAATACAAGGTTTTAAAAAGTTCCCTTGTGATCAACTTTCAATTTTTAATCATAAATCAAAAAAATAAAATGGTTCATTTTGGTAATTTTATTATTGAAGGAAACGGTAAAAATGATTTTCTCGGAACAGGCCGCCGTAAATCATCGGTTGCGCGAGTTCGTGTACGTCCGGGAACCGGTAAAATCAGTATCAATCGCCGTGAATTAGATGATTTTTTCAAAACTGTTCAACAACAGAATACGGTATTAGCTCCGTTGGTGTTGACTGAAAAACAAAATGATGTCGATGTTTTGATTCATGTTGAGGGCGGTGGTACAACCGGTCAAGCTGACGCTTGTAAACTCGGAATTGCACGAGCCATCAAAAAATTCGACCCGGAAACAGAACCAAAATTGCGTGAACATAGCCTCTTAACCCGTGATGCACGCGAAGTTGAACGTAAAAAATACGGTCTCCGAAAAGCACGGCGAGGAACGCAATTCTCAAAACGTTAATGTTCTTTAATTAAAAATAAAAATAAAAAAATTCGTTTTCAGCGGGATACATCAAGCGGACGTGATATAAGAGGAAGTGATTTTACAATTCTTTATACTGTTGCGGGACAAGAGGGTATTTTTCAGACACATCTTGAAATTCGAGGCAATATATTATACTTCTGGCAGTCATTCGGTTGATGTTTTAGTGTTGGTATTGGGGTATGGTTTGTGTTCGCAAGCGAAATTATTGATGAATGGTTGTAATTCCGCTTGTAACCAAAAAATCACAAAATGTTATGAAATGTCTTTTCAGGACGGAAGAAAATAACAATCAATAATTGGTAAAATGTTATCGAAATGGACAGTTATAAACTGTTTTGGAATGTGATTTCCGTCTGGAAACAGAATTTTTTTGGGGGTGGATTGACATATTTTAATCTCTCATCTAATATAGGTCGATAATTGATTTTGAGTCTTTTTTAACTTTAATTTCAATATTTGGAGACCAAATTACGTTTTGAAAAATAAATCGCCCGAATTTTTGTTCGGGTGTTAAAAAAAATCGAGTACGTCAACTGTTACAAAATCGCTTCGGCGAATTGTAATTTTCTACATGACAACCGGATTTTCCGGGTAGAAAATTACTTGATCAAGAGAGTTGCGTGGCTCCCGAAAAGGGAGCGTCACGTCTTGGTCATGGGTATAATTCAGCCTTACATTTTGAAGTTGTAATGCACCACTTTTGTCGGTGGGAATGAGCCTGTTTTTGTAATCGTGTCGCTCCTAAATAATTCTAAGAGCGATATTCTGTTGCCGTTTCTCGGCGTTACGTTTTTTCCTGCTTTTTAGCAAAAGCAGATTATTTGTTATGTAATCTGTTTAAATTTTCACTTCTTCCATTTAAGGAGAAAAAACAATGAAAGTAAGACTTTTTCGCGGTTTCACGTTGGTTGAATTATTGGTAGTGATTGCGATTATTGGTGTGTTAATTGCATTATTGTTACCTGCCGTTCAAGCAGCAAGAGAAGCAGCACGACGAATGCAGTGTGCCAACCAGCAGAAGCAGATAGCTCTGGCACTGCACAATTATCATGACGTTTACGATTCCTTGCCGGCACAAGGTTCGCCGTTAATGGGCGGATTTGTTCCTTCCTACCATTACGCAGGAGTCAATGTGATTGTTTCGATTTTCCCGTTTTTGGAACAGCAAGCCCGATTTGATACGATTAAAATCAAGGCAGAAGCTCGACGAGATGGCGGTGACATTTGGACATTGTTTTTTGGTGGTTCTGTCTATGAAGAAAGGATTAACTCGATTCTCTGTCCAAGTGATCCAAACAAGGCAACGAAGTCTGACCATGCGAACAATGCTAAAATTTCGTATATGTTTTCACTCGGTGATGGTTCTGGAAAAATCGATGCTCCAATACAAATTTATGTAGTTGCCGGATGGACAAACCCGGAACTTTCATACTTTGCCGCCGGTCCGAAACGTGGATTGTTTCACTTGGAGGACTGGAAAAACTTAAACGCTTGTACCGATGGAACAAGCAACACGATTGCTGTTAGTGAAACCGCGTTGAATTTACAACGGTACGATGACCTGCGAGTCAAAGGTGGAACTTATGAAGGAGCAGATGTGAGTCCGACGGACTATTATGTAACAGGTACAGATTGTTTGGCGGTAATTTCACCGACAGACAGGACACAATTAAAAGCAGGCGGCGATATTTGGCGAACACATTTCTTCCAAGATGGACGGACTTGGAACGGCTTTCACACCATTTTGCCGCCGAATAGTCCGAGTTGTACGGCTTATACGGCAGAAGCGACCTATTCGGCGAGCAGTTATCATGCCGGTGGTGTAAATGGGGCGTTAGCCGACGGTTCCGTTCGGTTCATTTCTGAAACAATTGATTCGGGAAATCCCTCTGCCGGTATGCCGTTTGATGGTAGTGCTAGCCCTTACGGTGTTTGGGGCGCATTAGGAACACCCGGCTGTGGTGAATCAAAATCATTTTAATTTTAACCTTTAATTTAATTTTAACCTTTAAATGGATCGGCAACCTAGTAAAGTTGCCGGTCTAAACCACTATGAAAAACATACTTCCTATCGTTTCCCTTATATTTTTTGTTGCGATGGTCGGATGCGGAACCAAACTTCCTGATGGAATGCCGAAATTATATCCTGTAACTATTACGGTTACTCAGGACGGTTTACCTTTGGAAAATGCCAATGTGGTATTGTCTGGAACCGATCAATGGGTTTCCATCGGAACAACGAATACACAAGGAATTGCCTCACTCTATACACAGGGTAATTATCCCGGAGTTCCCGAAGGAATCTTTAAGGTTTCCGTTACTAAAATAGGCGAAGAAGGCGAAAAGCCGCCGCCAAAACCTTTTAGTGCCGAGTCTGAAAGGATTTACAAGGAATACCAAAAATCCGGTAAAAAGTATAAACAGTTCAATGTTACACCGGAACAATACCGTAAAGCTGAAACAACTCCGCTTCAAATCGAAATAAGGAAAGGTGTAAAAAATATTATGGTGAATATTGAAGGTACTGTAAAAGACGAATTACGACGCCAATCAGGACCAACTGTAAAACCATAAAAAAGATAACTGTCTATTTAGAAATTGAAAGGGTAACATGGTAGTTAATGTACATTGTGCAGTCATATTTTGTATCTCTTCAGTATAGTGAACATTTCATCAAGCATTTTTAATTCAGAATGAACGGTACAAGTTTTCATGTATTTTCCATCAATCTCATTTCCTCCTTATTTTCGTAACGAAACAACATCGGTAGCCAAGAGGCAACAAACACGTCAACCTCATTACCTTATTGAAATTTATTGATTGCAGATTGATGCTTAATAAAAATCTGTAATTTAAAATCTGCCCTTTCTAATTTATCCTGCTAATTGGCATAGCCATATTGGAGGTAGTTCGACTATTTTTGGTTTTATGGTAATTGTCTATTTTCGTCCGCAGATTTACGCAGATTTTAGTTCATAGATTTTCGCAGATATTCGATCTTCTCGGATTTTCAAGGATTATTTTTTTGAGAGTACGAAATAACGACACAAACAAAGGAAGAATAGATAAAAAAGATAGAAAATTATTTTCAAAAAACTTTTAAAATAATCTGCGTAATCTGCGGACAATTTCAATTATGCGGTCGTTAAGGAAATAGACTGTTACGTTTTATGTCTTTGGGTAAAGCGTTGAAAAATTGGGAAGTATCATAAATAAGTATAACACAAAATAAAGGTGTTTCCAAGAGACATTGGGTAACATTTGTATAAAGGGATCTTTAGAAGGTTACCGACGAATTATTTTGGCGAATTATTTTGGTGAATAGTTACATTTTTTCTACACCGTTTCCCTTTGTGGACATCAGCAAAATTACACGAGATATTTTTTCAAACCGAGAATGACTTCCTTCATACTATGCAAATCGAAACTTTTTTGTAATAACGGAATTCCAATTGTACTGACAAGACCAAGAATCGGATTCGGAACCAATATTTTTGTAAATTGCCGTCCGAGTAAACCAGTCAAAACCGGAATTTCCCAACTACCATAGAGAGAAATTTTTGTACCAATTCGGCGATGCTGAATACTGATTGTCGTGTTGACAAGATCAAGAATTTCTCCGGTAACAACAAAACGTTTAAGATAATTTTCTGCATCAATAATATTTTTCGGATCAAATTGTTCGAGAGTGTTCTGGTGAATAGCAGGCGGATTAAAAACAAAACCTTTCAGTTTTCCAGTAATTGCAGCAACCGTCGCAATTCCTCCGCCAAGTGAATGTCCCGTAACAATAACCTTGTCAACAAAATTATTACGGATTTTATTAACGAGCTCAATCCCTTTTGTGTATTGATCGGATTGTTGTCCGAAAAACTGGCTGAAATTGGTCATCCAGTCATTGATATTGTCAAAGGTTGTTCCGCCGAAACCAAGAATAAATTGATCGGAACGTAAATCATAATAAAGTTTTGCGTGAAAACCATTATCGTCACAAAATACAATTTCCGAACTTTCAAAAACATTGTGAATTTGTTCCGGTGAAGCGTCAAGGATTCCTGTATCGGTAAGGTTTCCAAGTTGATAGACTCTTTCCGCAACAAGTGCGCAACGGTATTCAATATGTTCAAGATATTGGGAATTGTCTGCCATGTATTTATTGTTTCAAAACATTTGATAATATCTGTTCAGAATTATTTCTAAACAACCAATTCCATAATTTTCGGCAGATTTTCTTCTTCCGCCCGTTTTTTAGTAAAATCGAGAACAAACTGTTTTTCATCCATAACTGATTGTGTTGTTTGTTGTTTCACCATTTTGTTCCGAATTTCTTTTGGTACATCTTCCCATGGGATAATTGTTGTTTCAATTGTTTTCTGTACTTTATCGTTTCCGATATTCATATAAGTTTCACGCGTACATTCAACAGTATCTGTACTTTTTTTCTCATAAGTTGCTTTCATTTCAAGAACAAATGACTTGAACATCTTAACGGTTTTCTTGATAACTGCCGTACTGATTGATAATATTTTACGGTTGAGCCAATCAAGAAATTTTCCAAATTCACCGGCAATTTTTTCGCCATAATATTTTGCAATCCAAAAGCAAAATTGACCGGCTAAAAATACCAAAAGCAACTTCCAAAAAAACGCAGTACCCAAAATTCCTAATGCACTAAGTACAAGTGTAGTAAGTGTGATAATTGCCATAATAGTTTAAAATTAAGTTAAGGTTAAAAAATGAAACAAAAAATAAAAAATTCTGTACAGTTTTCAGTAATCAGCAAAATAATTCCATGGATTCATTTTCTTCTGTTGAGAATCCCAATTCGCGTGCTTGTTCAGGTGTAATATATTCTTCCGTGATGACGGTTGGTTGTTTTTCCGGTTCTTTCGAAAAACCCACTGCTTTTAGTAAGTTACGAGTTGTAACTTTTGCATTCTTAATCAATAGAAGTTGAACTGACCCCCAATCTGCTGTTGTTTTGCACCACGTTTCAATCATTTTGAAAAACGACGGAAATTGTGATCGCAAATAATCGTACGCATGTTGGTGAATATGTTTACCGGTCAGCCATTTAGAGGCTCCATCCGCAAGAAGATAAGTACCGGCCGCCAACACAATACCAGCCGCAAGTTTAAAAAGTGAATCATACATTGTAATGGTTTCTTGTTAAAATTTGTAAAACAAATAAAATGCACAATATTTTATCCCAAAAGTTCTTCAATCTTTTGTCGGGCTTTTTCCCTAAACTCCTCTATTTTACAATGTTTAACGACTGCCTTTGTAACAGTTTTTACTGTTGCGGCAATAACTGCAACGTCATCTGTATAACCGACAATAGGTAAAACATCAGGTATAAGATCTATTGGACTAATAAAATAACCCAATGCGCCAATGATCATTGCCTTTACGTGGAGAGGTGTTTGGGAAGATAAAAGTGTATAGTATAATATCAATATTTCTTCAAGAAACTTTCTACCCAATTTATGTGCAGTTCCTTTTATCTTTTGCCAAAAAGATTTTTCGGAATAGTCTTTTTCGTACTTTTGATATTGATTAGTCATTGATTAAAATAAGTTTCAAAATAGTTTTAGTTGACTTAAAGATTTTCCGGCATTTTATCCAGAATTTCTTCTTTAACTTTAACAGGCGTTGTTGTTCCGACATTTTGTTTCGCATGATGAATATTACCAATTTCTGTAATAAAAATTTCTATTGTTGCAATACGTTGATTTTCTTCTAGGCTTGCGGTATTGGCGAGTCCGTTGACAACTGCATTTTTAATATCACCGCCGGAAAATCCTTCTGATTCCTGAACCAATCGGTTCCAATCCAGAAGTTCACGTCCCGGCACTTTTAACGAAATCATCTTTTCCCAGAGCATTCGCCGACCTTCCGCATCGGGTAACGGAATTTCAATATGTTGCGCAATTCGCCGAACAAAAGCGTTATCGAAATTTTTTGACAGATTGGTTGCAAACGCAACAATTCCATCAAAACTATCCAGTTGTTTTAACATGACCGCCCGCGCAACATTAACTCCGTGATCCGCCGCTTGTGTAACATTGGTCATACGCCGTCCAAGAATGGAATCGGCTTCGTCGAAAAAAAGTAACGCACCGCTCTCACTTGCCGCTTTGAACGCCGCTGTAATATTTTTACCGGTATCACCGACGTATTTTGATTCAATTTCCGCGTAACTAATATCAATCACCATCTTACCCAATTCAAACGCAAGAGCCTCAACACACATTGTTTTTCCTGTTCCCGGTACTCCGTAAAGATTAAACGCAACATGCCGTCCTTGCGGATCAATTTTACCAAGTTCCCAATCATTGTACAATAATTTGTGATTAGTAATCCGGCTGCGCAAAACACGAAACTGCGACCGAACCGATTCCGGCAAAATAACTTGTTCAAAAGAATATAACGGTTTACGTGCAATAAATGAAACCGGTTTTTCTTTTTCCGGTACATTTTTCTTTTCGTTTTGGTTTTCGTCATTCATTGAAGTTATGGAATGCTCCGTTTTGGTTATGGAATGATTCGTTTTTGTATTTTTTGCAGCAAAAAGAGACTCATTCTGTTCTATTCGTTTACCCGGTAATGTCATTATTTACCTCGCTAACGGGATATAGTGAATAAAATAAATTATTTTTTTGTTCGGTAATAAAGGAATGTCTGATTTTTTTTGGCAAATCATCCCATGACAATTCACTAGTTATTTTTTTCAAAACAACATTACCTTCCTTTTCAACCGCAACAATAACTGTACGAATAACAATATCGGGATTCTTTCTCTCCAACTGATATTCAATGCGTAACAAATTTTTTAATGATAACGGCAAAGGGGTATTGTTTATAATCAAATTATGAATTATTGTTTGTAATTCATTTTTATTGAGCGAAACACCGGGAATCAAACCGGAAACAATATCATCAATAATTGTTGCTTGAAATATTTCTGTCATTTTCTTATCTGCATGTTTAAGGTAATAGTAAATAATAATACAAATAATCACAACTATAACAAATCCGCCAATAATCCAAAAGTAATTATTTTTACTTTTAGGAAATACGGTTGAAGTTTTTGTACTATTGGTGTCCTCTTTGTTATTTGTAACGGTTGAATCAGGCTGGGATATTACGGTTTTATCATGAGTAAAACCAGTTGAAACAATTACCGATAACAAAATGATTATAAACAGAATTGGCAAGATTATTGTTATTATTTTTTTAGATGGCATAAATTTAATCCTTTCAAAATGAAGTTACTAAAAGTTCTTGAAAATTATCTTCTTCCGCGCGTTCTTGAATTTTCTTCTCAATAAGTTGCTTGTTGTCCATTTGTGCTTCTGTTGTTTTTTGCCGAATCATTTCATGGCGAATTGCTTGCGGAAGTTCGTCGTACGATATTTCCTGTTCTTCTGTTCGATGCAGAATACGTCCGTCATCACATTTTACGTAACTTTCCCGATTGCAAGTTGCCTTATTGGGACTAATTTTTTTGTATGTTGTATCTGTTTTAAGGACACGTGATCTAAACCAGTTCACAAATTTTTTGGCTCCTGTTCGTACTGATACCACCCTATCATCAATCCATGTCAGAAACATACCTAACTGTTCTCCCAATTCCATACCGAAGTGTTTTTGAATAAAATCACGAAACGTACCATTTAAATAGTCACGTATGTAGTTCCAAAAATAAATAAATGCTGCTGAAGAAATTCCTAAAACGATTATTAACGGTAAAATCGGTAACATTAAAATATCCTTTCTAAAGTAAAGTCTGTAAGTAATTTTAAACAATTATTTTACCAAGTTAAAACTAAATGGAGTAAAGAAGTTGTATAATGGTATTTTCTTTTTTCTTAACAAATTCGTTGCGTATTTCTGACGGCGCATCATCCCAATTTTCAGGCATTGGCAGACTGAATTTTTGCCGAACAGCAGTATCACCATTATTGATAAGAAAAATTAAGGTGTAACGGATAGTATTGGAGTCAATTTTTTCAAAAACCAATTCAATTCGCAGTATTTTTTCTAAAAGTGTTCCTTTAAGCGTACCTTTTTCGTACATAATATTTCGGATAATTGGTGCAACAGTTTCCTGCGGTAATTGAAATTCTTGAACACAAATTTCTGAAATACTGTGTACAAGAATAAAAGTTAATTCAAGTGTTTGCGGGTCACCGGCAAAGAGTTCTGCCAGTTTTGTTCGTGATTGAGGGGTTCCTTTAATGATTTCGTCATACCAGCCTTCGATAACCCAATCTTGTAACTCTGCGGAACGTTCAATTGTTCTGGGATGTGTTGCATAGAGTTGGTTTGTTGTTGCAAAAAAATGACTTATCCAATTTTTTGATACACGTTTTCGAAATTCGTTTGTTTGTTCTAAAAGGGCATTGGGAGAGAGTTGGTCAAATATTCGTTTAGAACATCCGCATAATCTTAAATTAACCCGATGAACTGTTTCCAGAGATTGACACGCCAGTAAACCCGCACGATCACAGGAAAATTCGGAACGCCGCGACCAAAGATATAAAAGCGGAGCAAACGTAACATTCGCCATAATTTTGGCAATACCCGGTAAAGATGTTGCGGTATTTCCTGCGAGAAGATAAATAAACGTGCGGTATTTATTATGTCCGCACAAAAAATGTCCCAGTTCATGCCCTAAAACGTACAATAATTCATCGTCATTAAAATCTTCAACCATTCTCGACGAAACAGCAATAAAAGCTTCGCCAACACCCACCGTGTAGGCGTCATAAACCGGATTATGCGTCAGATAGAGTTGCGGCGGATTATTGACACATAAAATATCACATGCCTGACGGTAAACTGCATAAATTTTCGGTAACGACTTTTCCGTAACATGAAACGAACTGGAAATTAATGTCATTTCCAATTGTTCTTTATAAATATCCAACGCCTTCCCAACAAGCCCCGGTAAAATCGGAATCGTTTCCAATTTTGACAGAATCGCACGATCTGATGGATGTTGAAAAACGAGAGGACGTAATCCCTCAAGACGAATTGGTTGTTGCGAAATAGGAGATGTCATAATTATTGTTGAAAAAATTAAAGATTAAAAAAAGTTATTATTTTGTTATTTATTAACAGGGGTAACATTGAAAAAGTCCTACCGTTGAGACTTATCTAAAAATGTACATAGCGGCATATATGAGTCACAAATAAAACGAATAAGATTAAAATGCTGATCTTCAAATTTTTCATAATGTTTTTAAACGTTTGAACAATTGTTGATAGGTCAAGTGATTTCATTTTGAGCTGTTCTTTTTTATATTGTTTCTATTTTTGTTGCACTTCATTTCGTTTTTCAATTTCCATTTGATGTTTTATGTGTTGCATGTTTTTTTTTCTGCTTGTAATTTTTCTTCATTTTCAATTTGTACATAATAATCTGGACGTAACTCAATCCACTAGGGCAATATTATCATTGTATAAATGATGTGTAATATGAAGAATAGACCATTCGTTTTGCGGAAGTTCTTGTATCGAAATATGTTCCGGATGTGTTATAAAATTCATTTTAATAAATCCATGTTTCAAATTTTCCCAATTGTTGAAATCTTCGAAATATTCTACAAATCGAATTCGATTGAGGTCGCGATGATCCTGTTGACACGTATCGTTAAAATGGGATACGATAAGCGAAAAATAAAGTTCTCCTTTAGAACGATAGACAAAATAAAGATATTGCAGATGAGTTTGATCTGAATAAAGATCATTCCAAACAGTAGCATGGTCATCAGGAAAATCTTGATACATACCTAAAACATATATCCCTGCAAGCGGATTAATTTGACAAAATAAATTTTCCGGTACATTCAAAAAAAGTACCGATGCATAAATAATATCTCTAAGTTGAAATTGTTGTTGATTTTCTTGTTCTTTTTGTTGTTCTATGTGTTGCCTATCTTTTTCGGCTTGTAAATTTTTTTCTTTTGCAATTCGTATGTAGTAATCTAGTCTGTCGGATTGTGAAAATTTGCGACAAAATTTGTCGAGTAAATTTATCATTTCATCTGTAACTTTTTCATTTGCGAATTTAATCAATTCTATTGGAATTTCACGGTAATACGCTTCGGCAATACTTCCAGTAATACACGCAATCGTATCAGAATCACCGCCGATAGAAATCGCAAGTTGAATAGCGTGCGCAAAATCACGGCTTTCCAGAAATGCAATCATTGCTTCCGGTACCGTACCTTGACAACTCTCATTAAATTTATAATCAGATCGAATTTCACCTAAAGTTCGACTGAGATTGTAGCCGAATGAATTTTCAATAAATTGTTTTATATATTCTTTTGGATAAATGTGTGTCGATTCATCACGATACCAAGACCAATCATCTCGTTTAGACTCTGTCTTTCTGCAACGAGCCATATAGATTGCGGCGGCAACTACTTGCGCTCCTTTGATTCCTTCGGGATGATTGTGTGTAAATTCCGTAGCAAGTTCAGCCTCTGTAAGTGTTTCTTTGAGCGAGTCAAATTTCCAACCAATAGCACTAATCCGCATTGCCGAACCGTTGCCCCAACTGTTATACGGTTGCGGATTGTTACTGTGAAACCACTTTCTGAAAGAATTACCATATCCATATTTAGAATCTGAATATTTATTTGCCCATTCATAAATAGCATCTTTGTAACTTTTATGAGTTCCGTCAGATAATACGGCATCTGCAATTGCACAAGTTAAAACCGTATCGTCCGTAAAAAAACAATCAGGATTGATAAGTTCAATCTCTTCCGGTTTGTCTGTCTTTCGATTATTCCATTCATAAATCGAACCGCAAATATCACCAATAATTGCACCGTACATAATTTGATTATTTTTGTAAGTGAAAATTTCGTAATAAATCAACCGTGTGGTTGGACAAATATTTGTTTCTATATTTCTAATAATCGTATCTGATATAAACTGGACAATGACATGGTTTTTGTTTTAATCTGAAATTTAAGGTTTTTTCAATAGTCAAAACAATAAAATCAACGAGATGGTAAAATAACTGATTCACCGGAATCAGACGGACTTGTCAAAGGTGCCTGATTGGTTGGGATTGTTGGGGTCTGGTTTTCTTGTTTCTGATCGTTTTCCTCCTTTTGTTTTTCCTTGTTTTCCTTCGGTGGGGTTATCTGAATTTGCGTTGGGGAAGGAGGATTTTTCGATTCCTGTTGATTTAACAAAGAGTTTAACAATGGTTTCTTGGATTCCTTTCGATTTAACACTTTCATAAAATTCTCCGCAATATCTTCCAGCACACCAAGCCCGAGTCCGATTATTACCAGAAGAATTCCTAGTATGAGAAGAATTATTGAAACTAGATTCTGGCTTGTGTTGTTCGCTTTTTTTTTATTTTCATTGTCTTCATTTGATATTTTTTCTGGTTCTGGATTTTTTAATTCTTCATTTCGACCGTTTGTCCAGAGATAACGGTCAACCTCTTTTCGTAACTGCTCATACGAATCTTT
>JAITIZ010000573.1 GCA_031279215.1 Planctomycetaceae bacterium | reverse complement strand
GGAATTGAATATTTTGTACACGACGGTTGGCAGATTATATTAACGCTTGACGGAAACGGCACTGTAACGAATAAATTTCTCTGGGGCGCAAAACAAGACGAATTAATCGCGCAAAATTCCGCATATACGTTATGCGACCATCTTGGCACGGTACGGGATTTAATTGGCAATGGTATTATTGCTCATTTCGAATATAATGCTTTCGGACAACTACTCACAAAAACTGGTAATGCTGATACTGTTTTTAAATACACGGGTAAAATGACCGATGATGTAACAAATTTATAGTGGAATATCAATCGATGGTATGACGCAAAAGTGGGAATATGGATTTCAGAAGACCCAATTGGGTTTGAAGCAAAAGATATGAATTTATATCGGTATATTTTGAATAATGTAATAATTAGTACTGATCCAGATGGAAAGGATATATATCTGAAAAAAGGTAATGTTGGTGCTGGACCGGTAAATAATCTTATTCATCAGAATGTTTGTGTTGATACATGGAATGGGAGCACTAAAACGGGAATTGCCTGTTTTTCGTTTGGTGTAGATGCTGAAGACCAAAAATTAAAATGGTTTAATGCACAACAATATTGGCTTGGATGGTATATGTTTCCTATCATACCACCTGGATGTGGTTTTTGGGGAGAGATATATCAAGCCGCAGATACTGGAATTATTGTCTTTACGAAAACAACGACTTCTTTGCAGGATATTACTTGGCGAAATTATATGATGGGGCGTGTTGGCACTAGGGACAGATACACGTTGCTATGGCTTAACTGTGTCCATTATACAAACAATGAATTTTCTGATGCACCATAAAAAAATTCCTTTCATATACATGAACGATTTTGAGAATAAACTTTTTATGATAAATTTGCAATAAAAATACTGTCTGATAATTTTAAAAATTGAAAGGTTCTCTATATGAAAATAGCCATTATCGTTTTATGTACTGTTTGCTTATTATTTCCCACTGGTTGCAGAGGAAAAAAACGTAGCGTTATAGAATATTTTGGTGCTACTGTTATTCCAACAGATTTCGATACTAAAAAAGAATTGACTTTAAGTAACTGGAAACTAGTAAGTGCATGTATCAATTCTCATTACATCCAATATGGAAAATTGCCTTCAAATTTGGACGAAGTATCTTTCAACGGATATTCGAATGAAGTAAAAAAATCTTATTTATTGGATCATTGGGGAAATAGTATTGTTTATGAAATCCTAAATGATACTTCGTATCGGCTTTGGTCTTTTGGAGCAGATGGAAAACGAAATGGAACAGGTGACAATACTGATTTTTTTATGGAGTATAGCATTTATCCGAATGATCGACAGACACGTTAAATAACTTTGAGATAGTTGTACTTGTTCATAAGATGTTCTAAGCCCGTCAAGTAGTTGTGCTTGTCCAGTAAATTATAAATGACTTAAAATTATCGGTATGATAATAAAATTTGGGACATTTTTTTCGGAAATGCAATAAAAAATGAGACGAATTATCGTTTCTATAATATTCAAAAAACGATAAAATTGTTCAAAAATTTCGTTTTGCGCATACGGTAACCGTAGATTGATTATTGATAATCCGGCTGGTAAAATCAATTAAATTCACGTGAAAGAAAATCATGTTAAACGTTGAATACAACGGCGAAGGATTTTTACTCATGGTTGTACCTGTTGATTTGTTATTGTGTTGTTCTTTCGAGATGGAAGGAAATAACAATCAATGAAGTTATCAAAATAGACTGTTACTTAGGAAAGGATGGTTTTGTAAATCAATGATGAAAATAAATTTCAATTCCAGTCAACGGCGTGGAGTTATTTTGGTTCTTGTTTTAGTAGTTATTGTACTTTTAACGCTCTCTGTTCTTGCCTTTTCGAAGTTTATGATGGCAGAACGGCGTGGTACTAATCAATCGCTTCGGCAAAAACAAGCCCGTCTTTTGGCAGAATCCGGTGTTGAGTATTTACGGATTTTCCTGATAAAGGAACAATCGGTTATTTTTGATCTTGGCGGATTGTACGATAATCCAACGGAATTTTGCGGTCATCTTGTTACCGATGGAACAATTGCAATGACCGGTCAGTATGCCGGAACACAAACCAATTTACAAAACGAAATGGATTTGCGTGATGTTGGTCGGTTTTCTGTTTTGGCTCCGCTGCTTTCCGATAACGATATTTTGACCGGTGAAGAAATTCGTTACGGTCTCGAAGATGAATCCTGTAAAATAAATCTTCGTTGGGTATTACAAATGGAAATTCAGCAACCCGGTTATGGGCAAGCGATGTTAATGCGATTGCCTGGTATGACGGAAGAAATTGCCGATGCGATTCTTGACTGGATGGACGAAGACGACGAACCGCGTGAGTTCGGAGCAGAAAACGAGTATTACGCAGAACTTGACCCGCCGTACTACACCCGAAACGCAACTCCCGACTCATTGGATGAACTGTTACTAGTTAAAGGTGTTACACCAAAACTTCTGTACGGAATTGATTGGAATCGTAACAATATTGTTGATTACGGCGAGCCGGAAGAATCAACTCTGGATGAGTTGGGAGTATCGGATGGTTCGTTGAATCTTGGTCTTGTGTCGATTTTGACTCTCGACAGCCGCGAATCAATGGTAACACCAGACGGACTGGATAAAATCAATGTGAATATGGATGATCTCGAAGAATTACGAACTCTGCTCGAAGAACGTTTCGAAAATCAAACATGGGTTGATTACATTATTTCTTATCGGCAACAATCATCTACCGATGTTTCCAATACCACCGGAAATAGCGGATTATCCGGTATTCTTGCGGATGTTACGGGAAATACGGGCGGAACAGGCGGAACTTCTTCAGGCGGGAACAGTAGAAAAATTAACTCTTTTCTTGATCTGGTTGCTTCTTCCAATTCCCAATCTTCCGGTTCGCAATCTTCTAATATTCAGTCTTCTCTTTCTAATTCGCCAACTGTTACATCTCCGTTTTCGGATGATCCTGACGAGATGAATGAATACCTTCCAATATTGTACGATAATTTAATGATTAGTGATCAACCTGTTGTCGGGCGGATCAACATTAATCAGGCGCCGCGAACTGTTCTGGAACTCTTAACCGCACAAGAAGACGCTCTCACTGATTCCGCAATGCTTTTAGGTTCGGAACTGGATACTACCAGCCAACTTGCGGTATCAATGGGAGTAGGAACATCAACATCTTTTTCCGACATACAAACAACCGAAATTATTGAAGGAATTTTAGCGGAACGAATTTATGATCCGGTATTGATTGACCAGCTTGAAATGAATTATCCTTTTTGGCCTTACACACACGGTATTATTACGGATTGGGAACAGATGAAAAAATTGGAACCTTATTTTTGTACACAAGGAGCGGTTTTCAAGGCGAATATTGTTGGACGTTTTGACGAACAATCTCCTGTGATTCGTCTTGAGGTTTGGCTTGACGCTTCGGTTTCGGGCAAACCGGCAAAAATTATTCGAATTCGGGAACTGACCGAACTCGGTCCCGGTTATTCCGCTGAACGACTCGGTGCCGATGAATGGAGCCGTACCTATTCCCAATAGTATTGGTATATTCGTCACACTTGACCATTCGGTTTTCGTTTTTTGACAGGATCAACTGATTGTAACAGGATAAACAGAATTGACTGGATTTTTAAATAAAAGACACAAAAATTATGTTCTTATATAAAACCGAATTTTAAAGCACAATAAGTATAACTGCACTCTTCCCCAAAATTGGTTTTTAAAATTGGTTGGTATTTGTTTAAAGTATGGTTTATTATTTTAACTTTTACAATAACCTTTTTTAATCCAAGTTCCACAGTGAATTAGTTGCAGCCATTAGAATTTCAGGGCGCGTGTTTAAAAATCTTCACTACATTGGCGTTAAGTTAATTAACAGTGAACTGCAAAATTCTTGCAACAGTTCCTTTACTTTGGGGAGGAACCGTATCGATAATCCAAAGCCGAAGTGTATGTTTACCGGTTTTCAGTTGATCGTCAAACATCACTGTTCGGGGATAATGCAAGTTGTTACTGAAATGATGGAACAAAACGGTTTGTTTGACCGGTTGATTGTCGATTTGGTATTCAACAATTCCCGCATCAGGTCCCGCTAAAACAAACGCACCAACTGCCTTGCCGTCAAATTCAAACGTTAATTCCTTGCCGGATTGATCACAACAAAGCAATTTTTGTCCCGAAAATGATGAACGACAATGACCTGATATTGATTTCCAATCAGGAACCGCCCATGACCACGCTTCTCCATATTTTGCAATATCCGGTGAAACAAACCGACCATTTTCATAACAAAAAATATCAAGCGGAGTTGGAAGAGGCGGATGTTTTTCGGAAATTTCGGACGATTTTTTTTCAAAGGAGGTTTTTTCAGAGGTCATTTTTTCAGCCGTAACCGGTTGTTCAAAAAGTTTTTCAATCATATTCGCCGCCAGACGATTTCCGTACGGAGCCGGGTGTACACCGCCGTATTGCTGCCACGTCAGTTTTTTTTCGTCAATCTGTTGCCGAACTTCCTGCGCAACATTAACCATTGAAATTCCGTAATATTCCGCAACTTTCCGGTGCGCCACAATACTCACCGCTTCCCGTTTATGACGATATTCGTCCATTAAATGTTCATTGGCAAAAAAAATAAGGACAATTCCGGCATAAGGATTGTTTCGCCAAAGATGACGAATAATTCCTTCCATTCCGCGAATTGCGGTTTGTTCGGAGTGATGAGCGTCCTGATCGTCATTGACGGCAAATTCGACAAAAAATAAATCTACCCGCCCTTTTGACAAAACATCTTGTTCCAATCGAAAGGCTCCGGTCATAGAACATGTTGAAGAAAGTCCTGCCGCCGTAAATGTGAAACGGGTTTCAGGAAACCGTTTTTGAAGCATCTCACAAACCATCGGACGGTAACCATTCATCTCTGTAATAGAACCGCCCATAAAAGCAACATGAGCAGAATCACCAAATTGTTGTTCAAAATTATGGTACTGAATATTCCGGTCAGAAACTTCCTGCGCCAATATTGTAACAACGGAAAACAAGAAAAAAACAAAAAAGATTCTTTGCGTCATAACATTGTAACAAATCATAAATCACCGTTAGGAATAACCATCAAGAATAATGACAAAACAGAACCATTGTAAAACCGGTTTAGGAATTGTTTGTATTGTTATTTACTATACTTCTTCTTACATTCATAAATCGTAATATATCAAAGGAATAATTTATTTTTTTGGTAGATTGGGTAATTTTTTTGTTTTTTGGTATTCTTTTATTGCGTTTACGAAGGAATTTACGGGGTTTAATTGTCTTTGTTTTAGAGTTTGGAAGATGCTCATTAAAATTGCGGTAATATACTCAGTGGAATTTTTGTTTTTCGCTCTTAACCCCGCTAGGGGTGTGAACTGCATAACCAGCGGTGAAGCGAAGCGCAACTGCCGGATCAAGGAACTCCCCCATTTTCCCAAAGCCCTGCAAGGGCGAGAGAGTAGTTGATAGTTGAGAGTTGAGAGTGGATAGTGGATAGTGCCGCAAGCGGAATTATTACCGTTTAGGTAGTAATCCGCATGCGACACTATCAACTATCCACTATCCACTCTCAACTATTATTCTGTCCTTGCAGGGCGAATACCTTTTTAAACTCAAACAAAAATTCCACGGAATAATGACACCCAATGATAAACAAGAGACTTGCTACTGAATAGATACAAAAAAATAAAAAATTCGTCTTGCCAATTTCACATGAAATTTCTATGATAAACATAATTCTTTAAAAGCCGGACATGTTCGATTTGGCAAGAGGTGTAAACTACAAGTCATGTTAAAAAGATGAAAATATTATTTGCTGATGATGAGAAAAATATCCGTGAAGTATTGACAGACGAATTACTTCGTCTTGATCATGTTGTAACATCTTGTCGGGATGGTACGGAGGCATTGGCGGCAATTCGTAAAGAGTCGTTTGATGTTCTGCTGCTTGATTTGGATATGCCGGGAGCAAACGGGTTAACCGTTTTAGAGCAGGCAAAAGAACAAGGTCTTGATGCCGATGTTATCATTTTGACCGGAAAAGGAACCCTCGAATCCGCTCAACACGCTGTTCATTTGGGAATTGTCGAATTTCTCACAAAACCGTACAAAATCGCCGACCTCGAAAAAATCTTGAACAAAATAGCCGAAAAACGCCAACTCAATAAACGTTATTTCGCAATGATGAATCAATTACGGCATGCCGAAGGGAACAGCAAACTGGTTGGTCATTCCGAAGCCATGCAACAAGTTTACCAAATGATTGACCGGATTGCTCCAACAGATTCAACTGTTGTCATTCTCGGTGAAACCGGAACCGGTAAGGAATTAGTTGCACGGGCGGTTCATCATAAAAGTTCACGATTTGATAAACCCTTCGTCGCCGTCAATTGCGGTGCATTGCCGGAAACTTTGATCGAAAGTGAATTGTTTGGGCATCGCAAAGGAAGTTTTACCGGCGCAGACGCCAATCGAATCGGCTTATTTGAAGTCGCAAACGGCGGAACATTGTTTTTGGATGAAATCGGGGAATTACCAAAAGGTGTGCAGACAAAATTGTTGCGATTTCTCGAAAGCGGTGAAGTTCGGAAGATCGGTGAAAATTCCGCAACCGTTTGCAATGTCCGTGTCGTTTGTGCAACACTTCGCCATTTGGAAACGATGGTGTATTCGGGAGAATTTCGGGAAGACCTCTGGTTTCGGATCAATACTTTTGAAATTCATCTTCCCGCTCTCAGGGAACGTAAAGAGGATATTCCTGATTTGATTGTCTCTCTTACCAAACGCTTCCAGTCCGATCTCGACAACCAATCCGCCCAAGAACTTTTCACAAAAGAAGCATTTCACCTGCTCTTGCAATATGATTGGCCCGGCAATGTCCGTCAACTCGCTAATACAATTGAACACGCATTGATTCTTTCAAATGGTTTTCCGATTGGCGCGGAAAATTTACCTCAAATATTGCAACCGAAAAAAGACAACACCGAATCGGGATTACCGTTTACGGGGCGTATTACAGAAAAAAAACCAAACCGTCCGGTAATTAACAAAAATGTCCAAGAATTGCCGCCGCCTCCCGCTTCCGTCAATAATCCGATTACGGAGTTAATGCCTTTCGATGTTGTGCCGGAAACAACAACAACAACAACACTTCGCGATCTTGAAATGAAAGCAATTTTTGCCGCATTAACCCGACACGACGGAAACAAAGTCAAAGCCGCCGAAGAACTCGGTATCAGCCTCAAAACTCTGTACAATAAACTAAATCAGTCCGAAAAACGAATTGCCTGATTAATAGTTAATAGTTAATAGCGGCGCAAGCGGATTACTTACCCAAATGGCAATAATTCCGCTTGCGCCGCTATTAACTATTAACTATTAACTATTAACTATTAACTATTAACTATTAA
>JAITIZ010000364.1 GCA_031279215.1 Planctomycetaceae bacterium | reverse complement strand
TTTACTCGTTTTTTATGAGCAAATATCATCGAAAATTCGACAAAAAGCCGTATTTTAGGGCGTTTTCACAGCAAATTTTGTAAAATTAGCGAAATTTCTTTTACAGTTTGAGTTATTTATTTCGTTAATTTTTTTTCTGTTTATTCCTATTTAATTTTTAATTGATATATAGAGAGATTGATCATGTTGATTTGGGTGCGCACATGGCAATTGGGAGTTAAGAGTTTATTGTTACATCCGATGCGGTCGATGTTGACGGTTCTTGGAATTTTTATTGGGGTTGCCAGTGTGATTTGGTTGATGGCGATTGGGGAAGGGATCAGTCTCAAGGCTCAGGAGCAGATTGAGAGTCTTGGAGCGAACAATATTATTGTACGGACTCTTAAACCTGCCAATCCCGATATGGCAACATTGGGTCGCCGTTCTGTTCCGGCGTTTGGTTTGAAGCGTGAAGATTATGAACGAATTAAAGCGACCATTCCAACGATTGTAACACACATGCCGGTTCGAGAGATTCGCCGGACTTTTGCTAATGGGGCGAATGAGTGTGATGGGCGTCTTGTCGGTACAACACCGCTTTATGCTTCCATGTCGCAAATTGAGATGGATCGGGGATCGTTTTTAACAGATATTGATTTGCGGGAGGCAATGCCGCATTGTGTGTTATCTGCCGCGGTTGCCGAACGATTATTCCCTTCGGAAGACCCCATCGGGAAAACAATACGGATTCAGGGTAATGATCGGGGCGACACCGGATTTCCGTACAAAATTATTGGAGTTGCGAAACCGCGCGGAGCGACAGCAGGAATTGGCGGGTCTTTTGCCGGTCAGGATTTTACGAACGATGTTTATATTCCCATCTCAACACTCTGGAACCGAATGCGCGATCTTGTTATGATACGAAAAAGCGGGAATTTTGAAGGCGAGCTTGTTGAACTTTCTCAAATGACACTTCAGGTTGTCAACCAAAAAAAGGTGAAGGAGACCGCGGAAATTGTTAAAGCAACTCTGGAACGAACTCATCGCGGTAAAGAAGATTTTGCAGTTGTTGTTCCGTTGGAGTTACTCGAACAAGCCAAAACAACACGAATTATGTTCAATATTTTTATGGGATTGATTGCGGCAATTTCATTGATTGTCGGCGGTATCGGTATTATGAATATCATGCTGGCAACCGTTACAGAAAGAACACGGGAAATCGGTATTCGCCGTGCTTTGGGAGCCAAACGGGGTGATATTATCCGTCAATTTTTGGTTGAAACGATTGTTCTTTCGGTTGTTGGCGGTGTGGTGGGAGTTCTGGTTGGTTTGTCTTGTAAACCTGTTACTATTTTTGTAATAGGTGTTATCAAAAGTCAGATGCCGGAAATGATTCAGGCGTTGCCGCCGATTGTTCAGGATATTCGACCGGTTATTGTTCCGCTTTCAATACCGTTTGCGTTTTTCATTTCGGTTGTTATTGGTGTTGTATTTGGTCTTTATCCGGCTTACCGTGCTGCGGCAATGGACCCCATCGAAGCGTTAAGGCACGAATAAAAATGTTGCGAAATTCAAGAGATAGGCGGATTGTTGTTAAAAGGTTGCCTAACCCGTATTCGTTGCGCTTGTCTGCCTTTTGATTACCTAGCAAATCAAATCAAATCAAATAAAATAGCAAATCAAATAAAAATTCCACTGAAATATTACAAAAATTTTAAGGAGAACTAATGTACATTTATTTAGGTGATGACGATATTACGCGGGCGGCGTCTTATTTATGCGGAGTAATGACGTATGCTCGTATTCCGTATGAACGGGTTGACAGTTCCGAAACTCCGCCTGACCATTTCACCTCAACACAATACGATGCGTATATTATCAGCGACTACCCGCAAACACAATTTCAAGCAGGTCAGTTAGAACATATTCGCGATGCTGTTACGCAAGGTACGGGGCTTTTAATGATCGGCGGTTGGGAAAGTTTTCACGGTCAACACGGCGAATATCATCATTCGCCTTTGGCAGAGGTGTTGCCGGTGCAAATGCTTAATCAGGATGACCGGCGTAATTTTTCTCAATCGGCGTTTGTTCTCAAACATCACGATCATCCTGTTCTCAAAGGATTGCCTTGGGAAAAACCGCCGCTTATCGGAGGGTTAAACCAATTTACGCTAAAACCTAACTCAAACTTGCTTCTCAAAGCAGTTACGGCAGAGATTCGGGTTGTTCAAGAAAACAAAGCGGCTGATTGTAATAATGACGGTGTTTTCGATTATATTAACAAACCTGTTGAAGAACATCTTTCTACTTCATTATTGTGCGGTGCCGACGGTACGGTGTTCCTAACTCTTGCGGAAACATTCCCGTTGTTGGTTGTCGGTCAATACGGAAAAGGTAAAACGGCGGCATTGGCAACAGATGCCGCTCCACATTGGGTCGGAGGATGGGTGGACTGGGGAAAAAAACGAATCTCACAAAAACTCAATAACGGAAATTTCATCGAAGTCGGCGAAAACTATGTACAGTTTTTCTCGCAACTCATTCATTGGATCGGT
Organism: Planctomycetaceae bacterium; assembly: GCA_031279215.1. GTDB lineage: Bacteria > Planctomycetota > Planctomycetia > Pirellulales > Thermoguttaceae > WRKP01. The sequence continues at coordinate 1,642 of JAITIZ010000364.1, read as the reverse complement.
AAATAATAAATTTTGTAATCTATCAGTGAAATTTTTGTTTTTCGCTCTTAACCCTAGCGGGGTTAAGAGCGAAAAAATAAAAAAACTGCTGAATAATTACAAAAAATTACCAAACGCCTGAAATATTACGGTTGACCGCTAAAATAATGGGACTTGACCACTATTGCTATACAACGAGATAGTGATTATAATACCCGCTCTTTGTCGAATTGTCAAAAACATGTTAACTGACCCTGTTGTTTTTTTATCACATTGATTATCACCGCTTTCATTATTGAAGATCATATTCGTTACAGAGAACCCGTTTATTAACCGTTTACTAATTTACTGAAATTTAATAAACATCTGTTGAGGTTTAAAATGCAAGACGAAACTGATAAAAAAACGTTAGGTACCTTGATGAAGATATTCGGCGGTCTGGTGAATCGTTCTGCTTTGCAGCCATCCAAAGTGAAAGATTCGAAGCCGGAAGATCGCCGATTCCTACAGTTAAAGGTAACACTCAAAGGAATTGAACCGCCGATATGGCGGACATTTGTGATGCTGAATACTTTGACGTTCCTTGATTTGCACATGATTTTGCAGGAAATCATGGGTTGGGAACACTGTCATCCTTACGAATTTACTATCGGCACGGGACGTAATGCCCAATCTTTGGGCGGCGCACCTAGTTATTGGGGGATCGATGAAGGTGATCAGGGAAAAGCCGTAGAATTTAATTTAACTTTTCTGAAACGAAAGGGAATGAAATTTACGTACACGTATGATTTTGGTGATTCATGGGTTCATGAAATTGTTGTGATGGATTCTGATTACAATTATTCAGGTGAGCAACCGGTTTGGCTTTTGTCCGGCGAGCGGAATTGTCCTCCCGAAGATTGCGGCGGTGTCTATGGTTATTACGATATTCTTGAGGCACTCAAGAATCCTGAAGAACAAAATGAAATTCTGGATTGGCTGGGCGATTACGATCCTGAATATTTTTCTCTTGATGCGCATAACACGAAACTTACCCGTATATTTGGAAACCCCGTCCCAAAGTTGCGTAAAAAAAATACAAAAAAGAAAAAGAAAAAGAAAAAATAAAAGATATACGTAACTGTTTATCTAAAATTAAAATTATCGTAATTTATCAGTGGAATAATTTTTTTGGTTCTATTTTCGTGGTCTTTCCTTAATCTCTTATGTTTTCTTAGTCCCGCAGGGATGAGATGGGCATAACCGTAGGTGTAGCGTAGCGCAACCTACGGATCAGAACCTCATCTCCTTTGTCAAAGCCCCGCATGGGGCGAGATAATAGTGGAGAGTGGATAGTGTCGCATGCGGAATGATTACCGTTTTGGTAGTAATCCGCTTGCGACACTCTCCACTATCAACTTTCCACTATCAACTATTATTCTGCCCTTACAGGGCTTTGGTGTGTTATATTTTTTCCGTAGGGCGTTGCCCTACGCTAATGCTGATTGCCCTTTCAGGGCGAGTTTAGTTTAAACCGAAAACCGAAATTTAAAGTGTAATGAGTATAGGGAACTTCTAAAAACCTAATGTAAAAAATTTATTGTTAGAAGGAACGCGGTCGTCTCGACCGCATTTTTAGGCGTTTTTTGTAAAAAAACAGGGCAGGCGAGACGCCTGCGTTCCT
>JAITIZ010000352.1 GCA_031279215.1 Planctomycetaceae bacterium | reverse complement strand
ATGGATTACCTAATTCTGTTGCATGGTATGCTTTTGGCAGAAGTCAAGGTTTGAATACGAGTTTTGGTGAAAAAATTATCTTTTCGCCGATGAATTGCAAACCGAATTTTATCTATTATCCTAATCCAGATGCAACCTTTTATTCAGGTTATTGCATTAAAAAAATCAATGGGTTCAGCATTGAAAAACTGCTTTTTCAACTAAATTCCGACCGTATGGATAAGTTCGTATCAATGTCAAGCCGTGATTTTCGTGGAGGTTGGAAAGCATACAATAAAAAAATAATTGAAAATTTTGAAGTAGAATTGTGATGAAAAAATAAAAAATAATACTGAAATAAGTAAAAATATACACTTTACTGTATCTAAAAAGTGAAATTTCTTACGAAGCAACTAAATTTATCTGTACTTTTGAAAACCCGAAGCCTTGTGGTATTGCTGTTATTTTTCGAGTAATAATATAGCATTTTGTTATCATATTTCTCAAACATTTAATATTGCGAATATCACGGTAGATTGTGAACTTTTGGGATTTAATTTTCTGGAAAGCACAACTATGAGATATTTTAATTGTCAATATTTTGGCGATACAAAATAACTGTTTTATTTGAAAGTTCATAAAAAACCTATGATTGTTTTTCGTACATTTGTTTCTATTCGCTTGACAAATCCGGCAATCTTGGGATAATTAACAAAAATATTTGTCCTCGTAGCTCAATTGGATAGAGCGCTGGCCTCCGAAGCCAGAGGTTACAGATTCGAATTCTGTCGAGGATAATTTTGTTCGCGGATAACGGAGAATACTGATAATTAAGCGAGGATAGTGTCGCATGCGGAATTTTTATCGCAAGGTCGGTAAACCGCTTGCAACACTATCCTTTTTTCCGCTATCCCCAAACAACTTCGCTCCCTTCAACTGAAAAACGATTTCACTACTCACTATCAACTACTAATGTCGATTGCAAAAGTTTTTTGGACAAATATGAGATGTAAGGTTGGTGATAGTTTGCTGACAAAATTGGCAAGACTGCTTGGTAAGGCAGGATTTGATCAGATTGATTTTGGAAACAAATTTGTTGCGATCAAAATTCATTTTGGCGAACCGGGGAATTTATCTTTTTTGCGTCCGAACTGGGCAAAAACAGTTGCGGACAAAATTAAATTACATAACGGTAAACCGTTTCTTACGGATTGTAACACTCTTTATGTCGGCAGACGCAACAATGCTTTGGTTCATCTTGATGCTGCAAATGAAAATGGTTTTTCGCCTCTTTCGACAGGTTGTCAAAATATTATCGCGGATGGATTGAAGGGAACAGACGATATTGAAGTTCCGGTCAACGGCGGTATTTATTGTAAAACCGCACGCATCGGCACAGCAATTATGGATGCGGATATTATTATTTCGTTAAATCATTTTAAGGGACATGAGGGAACCGGATTCGGCGGAGCCATTAAAAATATCGGAATGGGCAGCGGCAGCCGGGCAGGTAAAATGATTATGCACAGTGACGGCAAACCGCATGTCAACACGTCAAAATGTATCGGTTGCCGTGTTTGCGCAAAATTTTGCAACGAAAAAGCACTCTCTTTCGGTTCTAACAAAAAGGCGAAGATTGATTTACGGCGATGTGTTGGCTGCGGGCGTTGTATTGGTGCTTGCAATGTTCATGCAATTGGGGCGGATTATGATTCTTCGAGTGAGATGCTCAATTGTAAGATGGCGGAATACACCAAAGCGGTTATTGATGGGCGTCCGAATTTTCATATCAATATTATCAATCAGGTTTCGCCGTTCTGTGATTGTCATGGTGAGAGTGATGTACCGGTTGTTTCGGACATTGGTATTTTTGTTTCTTTTGATCCTGTTGCGGTTGACAAAGCCTGTATTGATGCGGTGAATACCGCACCGCCGATTGGTAACAGTATTCTCAGTGAACGTCAACATATTCACAAAGACGACAACGGACACCATGACCATTTCACAGACATTCACCCAACAACAGATTGGCGCAGCCAAATCAGTCATGCGGAAAAAATCGGTCTTGGAACAGGAAATTATTCGTTAATCGAAGTAAAATAATCGTAATATTTCAGTGGAATTTTGTAACTATTTCGGGTATTTTATACTCCCTGCCTTACAGAATAAATCAATGGATTCGTTCAAAACAAACTCTGAACAGCCTGTGATTCGTATGTTTTATGATACGTTGACCAAAAAATAAAAATTCCGATAAAATATTACAAATTCTGTACTTTCCTAAAAATTGTCCTAATGTTCGCAGAGCGGTATTAATTGGGGTGTATTATCATATCAAAAATTTAGTGATAATATATTGCAAAACGGTACGCTAAAACCTTTAATCTTTTTGGATAATAATTTTATGAAACAAGTATTGTTTTTGATTTGTATTATGTTTTCAACGGTTCTTTGGGCTGCTGAAAAGGTTGCGCCGGTAAATTATGATGAGGCGAAAGTTCCGCAATTCGTATTGCCGGATCCGCTGGTAATGTCGGATGGTCGAAAGGCGGACTCCGCCAAAATGTGGTTGGAACAACGGCGTCCCGAATTATTGAAACTTTTTGAAGAAAACATGTACGGAAAACCAACGCTCGGCGGAATCAATATGAAAGCCGAACTATTCGAATCAGCTCCGGTTTTCGACGGCAAAGCAATTCGGTATCAATTACAACTTGTCTTTTTCAAGGGCGAAAAACCGTTGCAAGATGATCCCAAAACCGATTTTTTGATTTATACTCCGGCAAAGAAAAACAGTAACGAAAAATCCCCCATTTTTCTCGGTTTGAACTTTATGGGAAATCACACCATAAATACTGATCCGGAAATCCGAATCGCTAAAATTATTTGGGATCGCGGGAATGGGAAACAAGTTCCGGGTAAAGAAGAAGAACGCGGTAAACAATCACGGCGTTGGCCCCTTGAAACAATTATCGCTCACGGTTTTGCTGTTGGAACTGTTTATTACGGTGAAATCGAACCGGATTTTAACGGCGGTATGAAACATGGTGTTCGGAGGTTGATTTATCAAGACGGCAGGAAACTACAACCTAACGAAGGAAACGCCATCACAACATGGGCATGGGGACTCGGAAAAATGTTGGATGCCGTTACGGAATTTCAAGATAAACTCAATATCGATCCGAAAAAGGCTTGTGTGATTGGACATTCACGGCTCGGTAAAACCGCACTCTGGGCAGGAGCAATTGATTCACGTTTTGCGGTTGTTGTTTCAAATAATTCCGGTTGCGGCGGAGCGGCGTTGTCACGGCGTGAGTTTGGTGAAACGGTGCATCGGATCAATACGGCTTTCCCTCATTGGTTTTGCGATAATTTCAAAAAATATAACCTTGATGTCAATTCGCTTCCGATTGATCAACATGAATTCGTTGCGCTTATTGCTCCGCGTCCGGTTTACATTGCCGGTGCTTCGGAAGACCTTTGGGCAGACCCGAAAGGTGAATTTCTTTCAGGATTTTACGCTGATCCGGTATATCGTTTACTTGGAACCGATGGATTCGGTAACGTAACAGAAATGCCGCCCGTCAACCAATCAGTCGGTAATCGTATCGGTTATCATCGGCGCGAAGGTAAACATGATATTCTTGAATTTGATTGGCTCCAATTCCTAAAATTCGCCCAAAAACAGATTGAATAGTTAATAACTAATTGTGAATCATTAATCGTAAGTCGTGAATTGTAGGTCGTGAATCGTGTTACGAGCGGACTATAACCGAAACGGTAATAATTCGCTTGCGGCACGATTGGCTATTTTATAATATTCTGTTAACAGCGTTCAGAATGGCAATGGTACTGGCTTCGATAATATCCGTCGAAACACCATGACCGCGAAAAATTTCACCGCTTTGGTTAATAAGAATTGCTACTTCACCTTGTGCATCTTCTCCATCTGTTACACTTTGTACCGTGTATTCTTTAATTGAAATATCTTTTTCTGTTAGTTCCCGAATAGCAAAGAAAATCGCATCAATAGGACCATCACCGCCGCTGGTTTCTTTGACGTATTCGCTGTTTCCGTAACGCAATTTTAATACAACATGCGGCTCTTTACCTGTTCGGCAACGTAAATCATACGAAACAAAACTCCAACCCAATTCTTTGGGGTTATCCTTTTTTTCATGAATCTGTTGTTCAATTAGCGCACGAATATCATCGTCATAAATATTCTTTTTTCGGTCGGCAAGTTTTTTAAATTCTTCAAAGACATTGTTTAGTTGTTCCATGTCCAGTTCATAACCGAGTGTTTTGGCACGATCCGCCAATGCCGCACGACCGCTGTGTTTGCCAAGAACCAAATCCGTCTTTTGAAAACCAACATCTGCCGGAACCATAATCTCATACGTTGTCGGATTTTTGAGCATTCCGTCCTGATGAATACCCGATTCATGAGCAAAGGCATTTTGACCGACAATTGCTTTGTTACGGGGTACTTTTAATCCTGTAACAGTTGAAACCAACCGGCTTGTCGGAACAAGACGTTGTGTTACAATTCGTGTTCCGGCATTGTACACATCGTTTCGGGTTTTCAAAGCCATCACCACTTCTTCCAAGGAGCAATTACCGGCGCGTTCGCCAAGACCGTTAATCGTACACTCCACCTGACCAGCACCCGCGCGAACCGCCGCCAGACTCGTCGCTACCGCCATACCAAGATCATCATGATTATGTACACTAATTACCGCGCGATCAATATTCGGAACACGTTCAAGCAAATCACAAATTCGCTGATACATCTCGTTGGGTGTGGCATAACCAACCGTGTCGGGAATATTAACCGTTGACGCTCCGGCATTGATAACCGCTTCGACCACACGGCAAAGATGATCTATCTCTGTTCGTGTTGAATCTTCAGCAGAAAATTCCACATCAGTACAAAATTTCCGTGCATATTTAACCGCTTCAACGGCTGTTTCAATATTCCGTTCGGGAGTCATCCGAAGTTTATATTCACGGTGAATCGGACTTGTTGCAAGAAAAATATGAATTCTTGGTTGTTCTGCGTCTTTGAGTGCTTCGGCGGCAGCGTCAATGTCTTTCGTAACACAACGCGCTAAACTACAAACACCGCTTCCTTTAACGGTTCGGGCAACCTCACGCACCGATTCAAAATCACCCGGCGAAACAATCGCAAATCCCGCCTCGATCATATCCACCCCAAGTTCCGATAACGCATTCGCCACTTCGAGTTTTTCACTCAAATTCATACTCGCCCCAGGCGATTGTTCGCCGTCACGCAATGTTGTATCGAATATCTTAATTGTTCGCATAAAAATTAAATTCCAATTGTCTAATTGTTTTAACAATATTTATTTGATTATTGTAATCCGCACGGTTCCTACCATAAACAGATTAAATCCGAAAACGATAATAATTCTACATGCGGCACTTTCCGCTATCAATTCTCCATTATCAATTAAAAATATACTGGATATACTGGTTTTCATTAGTTTTTGTACTATTGATCAATTTATTTTCTTGCGATGATTTAGAGATATTGTCTTAATATTTTTTCTTTTTGTACCGGTATTTCTAATAATTGTATTTCTAATTTTGAAATTTCCGCTTCGATTTTTTTAATTTTGGCAACGATTTTTCGCTGATCGGAGAGCGGGAGAACGGGAATTTGAATAGACACAATATTAGTTACAGAAATACCGGGTTGTGCAGTTCCTGCCGCATATTTATTCAAATTCATTGAGACTAATTTATGAAACAACCAAATTGTATCAATTTCTATTTTTGGAGTTACTACAAGAGCGTGTTCCGTAGCGTGAAATTTTCCACTTACCAAATGAACATTACCACACAATGCACCTTGTCTGCCAATCAATGAATAAGTACCTTCTTTGGTATAAGTTTTCGTATATCCTCTTAATCCATTTCCACCAAAGCACGGATATAAACCTTCTTGAAAATCATTATAGATATCGCCAATTTTTACAAAAGTTCCTGCTTTCATTTCACAAATATCACCCAATTTTAGTTTTTTATGATTACTTACTGTACTAATATTGAATTTATGCGCAATATCATTTTTTAATTTTTCTATATTCTCTTTTATCTTCTGTTCTTTCTTTTCCAATATCTCAATTTCAGCAACAATTTTTTGCTGAATTTCAATCGGAGGAAGCGGAATACGTAGATTTTGTAGATATTTATAATGCCTTTCATATTTTTCTTTGTTTTCAATTAAATCAAAAACAATATATTTCAGCACATTGTAAAAATATTTAGGTACAAAATCATTATTGGGTTTTAATAAGACTGTTCCATCCGCTCCCCTAAAAAATTTAAAATCTACATATTTTAAAGTGCAGGAATGGTCGCCAAAAAGTAAAATAGGCAAATCCGTAACAGGATTTTTGTTATCTGAATAACCATTAATTAGACTGTCCTTTTCTTGAGTAATTACAGGATATTTTCCGCTTTCTTTTATGTTGAATTTTTCAATCTTTTCTGTTGAACCTTTTATTTTTTGTAAAGCATTCGATAATAAAACTTGCTCATATTTACTTTCAATCTTTACTTTTTTATTAACTGCCGTAGAGATATTTTTTGTGAATGTATCACGGTTGAAGGTGAGCATGTCAACTAAACGAACACGCAAAATATTGTTTTTCAATGTTTCATGAATCGGAAAATCGTAATCGCCTGAAAATGCTTTGTAAATGTATGTACTTGCTTTTTCTGGATTGTTAAAACAATTATCGTCAAAAAGTTTAGTACATTCGTCAATAGTTTTCCCGCGTTGTATTGGGTGTATTCCTTCGCTGCCTCTGCGATTTGAAAATTCGTAACCGAGAAAGTATTTTTCAGCATCCTTTTCGCCTGTTTTTACCAAAACAACTTTTTGCGGATATGCCAAAATAAAATATAGAATTTTTTCTTTTTCCGTTTCAAATAAAACGTTCCAAAAATTTTTTTCGTTTTTAGCTGTTATCTTTTTGCGGTATTCCTTGTAAATTTCATGTTCTGTAATTTTGGGGTTTGGCTCTTTTTTCAGCATAGTAACATAATCGTCAAAACTAATATTTTCCCAAACATAATTTACATATTTAGAGATTGGTTTTTCTATGCCGTTTATTGTGTTGTCTTGATATGTTTTAATTGAATTTTCAAGCCGTGCAACAAAATTTTGATAATCGTAATTATTTCTACGGCGAAGAAATAACACTACCGTATTTGTTCCTGTCGCCATAAAAGTATTGTTTCCCAATTTGGTGATAGCGACGATTTCAAAATATTGTAAAATAATTTCACGGGCTTTGATATAAATACCTTCGTTACTCAAAATCGAACTCGGCAAAATTATACCTGCCACACCATCGTCTTTTAACAATTGTTTAGTCCGTTCAACAAACAAACATTCGATTTCGCTGCTGTTGTCGGTGAGATTGTCGTACAAATCAAAATCTTTTTCAGTGTAATATTCTCTTGCCACATTTTTGAATGAAAAAACCGAATAAGGCGGATTGGAAACAACAATATCAAATTGCCTGTTATCTTTTGGAAAATTCTCATCCTTATAAAAAAGTTTGTTTTTATATTCTTTATAATCAAAACTTGCCAAGCCGTCGCTGTGTACCACATTTGCCAATCCATCGCCATGCAAATAGCAACCAACCTTCCCAACCTTTACCAAACGATAATCTTTTTCTATCCCATAAATATATTTCAAAGCCCAATCAAAATGCCGGATTCGCCAAGTATCTACAAAACTGCGTGCTTCTGATTTAAGATTTTTTGTATCAATTGTGTTTAATTGTTGTTGAATTTCGTGCATAGTTTCTGTTATAAAATGACCGCTGCCTGCTGCATAATCAATTATATACGGTAACAAGTCGTCGCATTTTCCTTCCTGTAACTTTGCTTTAACCATACTATCAATAGGCAAACTCTTAATAATAAATTGAGCAATCGGCACAGGCGTGAAAAATTGTCCTGATTCTTGTTTTAATCCTGTGGTTAAAAGTAATTCAAAGAAATCAGAAAGATATTGCTGTTTTTTGGTATATCTGACTTTGAATTTTTGAAGAAGTTCTACTACTTCTTTAACTACTTTTGCATTTTCGTTAAATGATTTTCTATCATAAACTTCTTTAATGGCAAATTCATTATTTTTTTCGAGACGGATACGATTTATTTCCTGTTTTAATTCTTTTGCTAAATTATCGTTAGAAGAAAATAATCGCTGATATTTTTTATCAAATTCATCTTCAGAAAAATCCGTTACCTTTTTTTCAAGAAATTCATTCATCCCTTTTTTGTACAAGTCTGTTAGCCGTAATTGAAATGAAACATCGTCATCAACGCCTTCAATCCATTGAAAACCCAACTCATTAGTTGTTCCTTCATTTACTTTTTCATCATATATTTTGCAAAGAAACAACGTAAATATTTTGTTGAAAGCGTTTGGTTTATCAGAAACAACATTATGACGGAGAATTTCAAGAAAACGATTGAAAATAAAACTGCTGTCTTCCTGTTTTATCTCAACCAAATCATCTATCGTTAATGCTTTGCTCTCAAAATTGTATGGTTTCGCCCATTCGTCAAAAACGCCGTTGTCTTTTGTAAGTTTGTTCCATTTTTCATAGAAATCTTTGACGCCGCCCGTACGGTAATCGTCTTCAATTTTGACAATTTCATTACGATAAACAATCCCTTTATCAGCCAATTCTGATGCATAAAGCATAATAATGTCGGGCTTGTTACTGAATTTGAAATATGTAAACAGTTGTCCTCCGTCTTTTTTCATGCGGGCAAACGCCTTGTCAAATTCTTTGCCATAAGTTTTACATTCAATCAACAAATATTCCGTACCGTCATTACGATTCACACAAATATCTAAACGTCCAGAAGTACCATGTCCTGCCGGATACGTTTTTTCAAGAATAATATTTTGAGGCCGATAACCTTTTTCAAGCAAACGATCCACACACTCCAACACAACAAAATTTTCGGGTTGCGAAAAATTTAGTGTAGTTTTACTGTCGAATTTTATTTTGTCTCCGTAATTGATAATTTCGTTTTCGGAGTCAATTTCGATTGTATATTTGCCTGTATAAATTTTATAATAGATGCTTTTTTCATTTTCTTTTAGTACAAAATTTAAACATCCGACAAATTTTTGGATTGCTTTTTTTGTTGCATTTATATTGTTCATTGTGCTTGGGTTTTTAATTGTTTAGATAGAAATCGTAATTATTCAGTAGCGATCCTAATTGTTTATCATCAGGCAAATAATCACAAGATAGGCACCCCTTCGGCGAAAGATCACCTATTTTATGAGTATTTACTTGGCGATAAACAATAGGATTGTTACCGAATAATTACTTTACTTTTATTGTTGTCTTGTTTCAAAAAGTTCCATGATAGCATCGGCAAAGAGTTTCATACCGAGAGAATTGGGATGATTGATATTGTTCATCAACAATGTTGAATAAGGAATCCCTTGACGCCAAAGCCGACCATAACGCTTCGCCGCATCCGCCAGTGCAATATTGTTTTTTGTAGCAAATTCTCTTAACGACTTGGTGTAAGGTCGCGGATCATCATCAATTTCTTGTTCGGATTTTAGTCCCATCCAGTCGGAACGAACATAATGCGGCGTCAAAATAATCCATTCGGCTCCAATCTCCTTAAACTCCGAAAGAATTTGGGAATACCGTTGATCTAACGTATTACCATGTAAATAGGAATCATTGACAAATTCCGAAACAATTAAATCCGGTTTCTGATCAAGAACTTTTTCTTTATAATTTTTAGGACTTCCCGGCGGTTCGTTACGGTAAGAAGCCGTGCTGCGTCCTCCCCAAGCCTCCGTTTTCAAAACAATATTTGCGTTAGGAAATTTTTTACGAAGCCGAACAACAAACTGTTCCTGCCAACGTTCCGTTTGCGGATTAGGCAAATATCCTGCATCCGTAACACTATCTCCCCACGCAAGAATATTAACCGTTTCACCTGCTTTAAGTTTTGCTATTGTTTTGGGAATGAGTTTTTCTGCTGTTGTTGGAGTTTGAGCAGGCGGTTCGGGATATTGAGATTCTAATATCGGGAAAATCAGTTCAGGTGTTAGTTTTTCAATATGCGGTTTGATCCAGAAGTTGGCTAATCGTGTTTCACCGCCATCAAGTTCCGGCGGAGCTGGAGTTGTAACATGGGATATCCCCTTCTTCACAATCAATTTACCGGCTGAAGTTCGGACAAGAGAATCAATTCTCATTTTACCGTAAACATAATCAATATAAACGGATTGTTGTTCATTAATTCGGCTTTCGGGAAGACGTCCAACACTTCCCCATTTCGATTCAATTTGATAATCCTTACCGTATTCATATTGAAACGAATTTTTTTCCGGTTTTTCCCGAACAATAATCGAATCGGGAACTGCCGCGTATGCCGTTGGACATTCCTGCGCCCTTGTCTGATGAAGTTTCATTCCGCGATTGTATTCGGCTCCTTGAGGGTTGAACAGCGGAAGTCTATCATATTTTTCAGCTGTTACGGTAATAAGTTCCGGTCTGTCGATTGTCCATTGACCCGAACCATTTTTGCTTATGAGCGTCCAACCATCATTGCCAAGATCAAACAATATCGGTTCCGCAGCAACAGTAAGAAACGGACTAACAATTAACAAAATCCCAATAAAAAATAAGTTACATTTTAACATAGAAATACCTTTCAAAATTCTTGAAAATAAAAAATGTTCTACAAAAAAACAATTGTTGAGTTATTTATTTTGTTCCGATAATGAAATTATACTGATTGATCGTTTTTGGAGTTTTGAATTTTTATCAAGACCAACATCGTTTTGATAGTCAACAAACCGGTCAGCTTTGTACTGATCTTTGAACCATTGAAAAACCGGTTTGTCTGATTCCTGCCAATAAATATTGTTCTCCATTGTCAATCCATTACGAAAATCGGCGTCAAAACGAACACAACTTTCGGTTGCATTGCAAAAAATATTGTTCCGAATAATAAAATTTCCCGTCTTTGCGGTGTTGGCGTACACCATAAGATGACGACCGTTTTTATCCGGTCGCTGAATGTGCCCCCAACCAAAACCGGCATTGAAACAGATGTTGTTTTCAAACAAGATATTATCCGTAACAGATTCCTCTTCGCGATTCCAGTATTCAAACGAATATTCGCAGTTCCAGATTATATTGTTGCGGTAAATAATATTACGTTGTTGATTGATGCCGTTGCCTTGATTGGTTAATGCAGCATCGTAAATCTCCCAAATTCGGCAATTTTCAACAAGACAATCAGCAGCATCCGACCAAAACTCAATTCCGTTACCAAATCGAACCTTGCGCCCTTCACCGCCTTCACGATATTGATCCGCTCCGCCAATCCACGAAATGTTCAAATCACGATAAACACAATGTTCAGCTTTCGTCCCGCCAAAACCGTGCGCCGCTCCATAACGAACATCAAAATCAATAAAATGAACATACCGAATACAATTATGAAGAACAATATGCCGATACAACGCCGCTTCAATATTTTTGTACAGAATCGCCGGATTTTCGTTTGAAAAAAAGAAAACACGATTCGTTTTCATATCGTACCAAAAATCATCTTGTGTTTTCAGATTTTCCCGTGTCCATTTTTTGAATCCTGCTGTGTTACCATTGAGAATGATATTGCCGACATCCGTGTTAATACCGTTCGATTCAACAATTGCTTCACAAAGTTCCAACGGAATAAACGAAAATTCCCCGTCTTGCGGTAAGTCTTTACCAAGCGAAATCGTAAATCGGGCGTTACCGTAATTTTTTTTGCAACAGAAAAGAATTTCTTGTTCCGTCCATTCTGAACCAATTGTAACCGGCAACCGAACTGCGTTACCAAGTCCTGCCCATGGTGAATCGGGTTCAGAAAAAGCGGCGGTTGTTATCGAAAACGGTTTCGTTGTTTTTGCGGCAAATCGGAGCAAATAATATTTTTCCGCTTCAACCGGAAAACCGGCAACAATAAATTGAATATGATTGGAAGCATTACAGGTTGCGGAACAGACGATTTGATATTCTTTTTTACCGGCGTATTGGGGCGGCGGCGCAACGATTTTTTGCTCTACTTTAGCTTTGTTTTCCTGATGAAGTCTCCATACCAAATCGGTGAAACAGGCAACAGCGTTTCCAATATGAATTGTATCAGGACGTGTTGACCAAAGATGATTACCTTCACTGATCCAGTCTGCCGGTTTATTGAGTGGTACACTGCCAAGCAATTTCGGTTTTTCGTTACTCGAATCCCCGTAGGAAGTGTACACAATCGGTTGATTTTCGTTACCGGATTTTGGCACAAGTTGTCCGCGCCAAAGACCGCCGCGTTTGAACCGGACGGTATCACCCGGTTTGAGGTCGGCGTTGTTCACCGCTTTAAGCGACTTCCACGCCAACACCGGTGTTGTTCCGGTATTGGTATCGTTGCCGGATTCGGAATCAACATAAAATTCGGCACCAAAAACCGAAATAGCCAATAAAAAAAATATAATAAAATATATCTGTTTCATTTTCTTGGATACGGTAACACCATATCAAGGTAATTATTTATTTTGTTATTGTTCTCGTAATGAATGATATTGGTAACTGTTCACAGAATTTTAAGAATACGAAACAAAAAAACAAACAGAAAAAAAAAAACAATATTGATATTACCAAAAATTCTAAAAAAATCTATTTGTTTCCCCGTACCTTCCAAGTTTAAAATTACGAATGAAAAATTACATCCGCAACTTTCACTATAAGGTAATCCTAAAAACCTATTTTTTATGTAATGATTCAGTGGAATTTTTTTCTTGTTCAATTTGTTTGATTAGGGAATAGCATAAACAGATTGTTACTTTAATGCTGTTGCAAATTCCTCTAACGAAACACAAGTCAAAGCAAAATCTGCCAATTCATCTAATTTTGCACTATTTTGAATTGAATTGATTTTTTTCTGAAGCATCTTCGAAGGCAACCTCAAACGACGTGATAAAATACGAATAATCATTTCGGCTTTACCTTCAACTCGACCTTCAGTTCTACCTTCAATTCTACCTTCAATTCTACCTTCGGCTTTACCTTCAATTCTACCTTCAGTTCTACCTTCAGTTCTACCTTCAGTTCTACCTTCGGCTCTACCTTCAGTTTTACCTTTGGCAATTAACTGATCCAGTAATGATGTTGACATTATAATATCTCCTTCTTGTTCAATTTGTTTGATTAGGGAATAGCATAAACAGATTGTTACTTTAATGCTGTTGCAAATTCCTCTAACGAAACACAAGTCAAAGCAAAATCTGCCAATTCATCTAATTTTG
>JAITIZ010000333.1 GCA_031279215.1 Planctomycetaceae bacterium | reverse complement strand
TAATGTAAAAATTTATTGTTAGAAGGAACGCGGTCGTCTCGACCGCATATTTAGGCGTTTTTTGTAAAAAAACAGTGCAGGCGAGACGCCTGCGTTCCTCCTAATATTAGTTTTTAGAAATAACCATAAGGAGAATATTGTTATGACCATTGCCGAAGTTGCCCAAAAACATGGGCTTTCACCCGATACGTTGCGTTATTATGAACGAGTCGGCTTGATCCCAAATATAAATCGTAACGAAAACGGAATCAGAAACTATTCCGAAGAAGATGATAATTGGGTCGGATTCATTAAATGTATGCGAAATGCCGGAGTTCAAGTTGATGCGTTGGTCGAATTTGTTACGCTCTTTAAGCAAGGCGAATCAACTCGACCCGCACGAAAACAAATACTAATCGAACAACGTAACCAACTCGTCAAAAGACTCGCCGAAATGAAATCAACCCTAAAACGCTTAAACAACAAAATCGAAAATTACAACCAAATCCTCAACCAAACTTACCGTGAAATTCGGCAATCAGGTTGCGGCAAAACAGATGTTCCAAAAAAATAAACTTTAGCGGAATATCAAATTTCAAGTGTAAACAGTTTACGTATGTTAACTCGAAAAAGTTAAAAATCCCTAACCACTAAAACGAAAGGACAGTCAAAATGACTAAAAAAATTCTTGTTGCGTATTACTCGCATTCCGGCAATACCCGAACAATCGCCGATTTAATACAAAAAATCACCAACAGCGATTTACTCGAAATTGTGCCTAAACAACCTTATCCCGAAAATTACAATAAATGTGTCGAACAAGCAAAACACGAAATCAATTCCGGTTACAAACCTGAATTGAAAAATAACGTTCCAAATCTTGAAACGTATGATATTGTTTTTGTCGGTTCGCCCAATTGGTGGAGTACCATTGCACCGCCCGTTACAACCTTTTTATCAAACTGCAATTTGACAGGAAAAACCGTCATCCCCTTTTGCACTCACGGCGGAGGACGTTGGGGACACAGCGTCGATGACCTGAAAAAATTGTGTCCAAACGCCGACGTCCTCGAAGGACTTGCCATTAACGGCAACACGGCAGAACGTTCAAAAGACGACATAAATAAATGGTTACAAAAAATCAGAATAACAAAACCGCAAACATCTATGAAAACATTACAAATTATTATAGTCTTGGCAGGCATTTTCGCCGTCATGCTTTCAGGTAACTTAAATGCACAGGAGATAAAGAAGATGAATGAAATAAAAGAAACAAAGACAATAAAAGAAACAAACAGTAAAAAAGTAACAGCAGGCAGAGACCAACTCGGTTCTCTTGCTCCGAAATTTGCGGAACTCAATGACGACGTTTTGTTCGGTCAAGTGTGGTCGCGGGAGGAGGAACTTCCGGCAAGAGACCGAAGTCTAGTAACTATCGTATCGCTTATTGCGGGCGGTAATTTTGAACAGTTAAAATTCCACTTGCAAAAAGGTAAAGACAATGGTTTGTCGAAACAGGAAATTACCGAAATAATCACGCAACAGGCGTTTTATTCTGGATGGCCCAAAGCGTGGAGTGCTTTTAATATCGTTAAGGAGGTTTACGGCGAAACCGATACGGCAAAACATACTATTCTCAAAAAGTCGGCTATTTTCCCGCTTGGCGGCCCTGTAAATCCGCAATGGTTTATTGGTGAAGCGCGGCTGAAAATGATTTCGACGGAAAATTCGCTCAACACTAAAGTTGCCAATGTAACTTTTGCGCCCGGAGCGCGTAATCATTGGCATTCGCACAAAGTCGGACAGATTTTGCTTGTAACGGACGGCGAAGGCTGGTATCAGGAATGGGGCAAGCCCGCACAAAAACTGAAAAAAGGCAGTGTCGTTAATATTTCCGCCAATGTAAAACACTGGCACGGCGCAACAAAAGATTCATGGTTTGTACATTTGGCGATAAACTCCGGCGAAACCGAATGGTTCGATCCTGTTACAGACAAAGAATACAACGCTTTGTTGGAACAATTAAAATAATCAGCGTAATCTGCGGACGATTGGAATTATGTGGTCGTTAATAAAATAGACAGTTGCGAACAAAAGGTCATTGTTTATTTTGAACACGAAACACACGAAATTTCACGAAACACACAAAAATTATACGAAAAGGACAAGAGAAAATTTTTTTCGTATGTTTCGTGTTATTTCGTGTTATTTCGTGTTTTTCGTGTTTAAAAAAATTAAAACAAAAAAACAAAAATAGGCAGTTATTAAGGTATAACAGGCTTGAGTATAAGTCATTTGTTTACGGAGTTGGCTTGCACCGCAACAATTTACGATTTATAATAACGCCTTCAATTTTTAATAAATCTGAGAAATTGAGTAAGACTACGAAACAACAAAAAATATAAAGATTCACAGACCAACGGCTTGTCCGTGTGAATTTTTGTAAAAAGGCGACAAAAAGTAGCGTTGCTCCCGTTTTGGGGGTACCGCGTTTGTTGCTTGGGTGAATTTCGCGCGCAAATTTTGCGCACCCGCTTTGGTCGGCGGGGATATGATCCTTTTTTGTTGTTACGTGGTTGCCCCTTTTCTTCATGATTATTCTGAATCATTTCAAACGGCAGCAACGCAAACAGCAATGATGAATCAACGGCTTTCTGAAATATTGAACGAAATAGATCGTCTGGTACACCAAATTTCCGAACTACAAACGGAAGGGCAGACAATTATTCAGACCTCTTCGTCGAATACGAAACATCTTCCGGTTGTTCTGCTGAATTTCAACGATGCCGCTCAAACAATTGGCTGGAAAGGTAATTTGTTACGGTTGGCGAAGAAATCGTATTGGCTGGTGAAAACACTTTGGATGGCAAAACGTCATCGGGCAACAATTACGAAACTGGAAAGTTGCGTTTGGAAGGGCACGCCCCGAAAAGGTTGTTTTATTGAAAGACACGCAATTTGTTCCATGATAAACCGTACCCGAAAAAAACTGGAAGAAGTCGATTTTCCATACAAAATTAAAACGTTGAAAACAAAAATAAAAAATCACGCCAAACCGCAAATCAAAGGCTGGCAACTCGTTTGTGCGCAACGCACCAAAAAATATTAACGTGGAAAAGAGGGAGCAAGTAAAATAATAAAATATAATAAATGTTTTGCAGCAATTTTTTATTATTTTATTAAACGATGTTTTGAACGGTAACAAACGAGGTTTTATGTGAGGATTGCGAGCCGTTCGCCCGCAACATTAAATCAATAACATTCTACTGTTCCGTGCAGGCGAGACGTCTGCGTTCCTAATACGGTAACAAATGGAGGGTTATGGAGGGAGTTGCGGGCGTCTCGCTTGTCATAATTAATCTTATTATCAATTATATTCTATTGTTCCGTGCAGGCGGAACGCCTGCGTTCCTACAACCCATTTGTAACCGTGTGAAGTAAGATATTATGAGTATATTTATATGCAATTGTTTCTAGTTTTACCTTAACCTAATAGGAGAAAAAAAATGAAAATTAGACAATTTTGCGGGTTCACGTTAGTTGAACTCCTTGTGGTGATTGCGATCATTGGTGTATTGATTGCGTTGCTACTTCCCGCCGTTCAGGCGGCTCGTGAGGCTGCACGGAGAATGCAGTGTGTAAACAAACTTAAACAAATTGGTATCGCCACCCACAACTACCACGATACCTACATTAATGCCTTTCCGGCAGGAGCAACTGCTCGCATGCCTAAAGGAGCTGGTGGAACAGGTGATGCTACACCAAGACGTATTTCCGGGTTTGTGGCAATATTACCATTTGCCGAACAAACCGCTTTGTACCAGTCACTCACTTCCGGTGAATTTGCGTTTGGTTGGAGTGCCGACTCAGCAGCTGGTGGCGGGGAAATCGCAAATGCAAACGACTATGCGGGTGTTAATGCGAGAACCTATTTGACTACAACATTAGATCCGTGGCTTTGTCCATCGGATGGTGGCGGAAAATCAAAAGGTACAAATGATATGTCCCGTAACAACTATCGTTTGTGTTACGGTGATTTCGCGCCACATTCCGCCAATTTGCGAGGAGGTAATAGTGATGAAGCCGTTCCTACAGTAGGAACTGCTGATACTAATGCTTGTAGTTATAATCGCGGTACGTTTGCGATACATCAGTGGAATGGTATGCACAGTTTAACTGATGGTACATCCAATACTATCCTTGCTAGTGAACGTTGTATCGCAACCAATAAAAGGCAAGTACGCCAAGGTTATGTTTTAACGAATCTTGTAACTCCATATCCAGCTGGTGGCGGGGTTCCGCATAATATAAATGCACAGAATTGCCTAGCAGCAAAGGGTACAGGTGCTAACATCACTACTGATATAGGTGATGATGAAATAGGTGATTTTTCTGGTAAACGTTGGCTTGACGGAGCTGTTGCTTATACCGGATTTAACACGATTCTTCCACCTAATGCCCCTTCATGTCTTGGTCCTGGTAGTGAAGAAGTTGAGGATCCGGATGGTGGTGAATCCTCCACTGAACCTATTGATGTTATTGTAACTGGCGGTATTGTGACTGCATCATCATTTCATCCGGGCGGTGTTAATGCTGTTTTAGCAGATGGTGCTGTAAGGTTCATCTCCGAGACGATTGACACGACATCCGTTAATGGTGCAACTTTTGGTACGACTGCCCCGACAACTGCTGCTGACGCTATTAAGTATATCCAAACATCCGGCAAATCTTGGCACGGTCTTTGGGGAGCAATGGGTTCTCGTAACGGCGGTGAATCAGCTTCACTTCAATAAAAGTTCAAAGTTCCTAATATTAAGTGATTAGTCGTGATTGTTTACGACTGTTAGTTTTCCCTTTTACAATTCCCGATGTGGTTATCCATGTCGGGAATTGTTGTACGATACTCATGACACTTGAAATATTGGTTTTTATTTTTTGTAATTTTTTCCTAGTGTTCCCATGCCGGTATGAAAAACCAACCGTTGCTTTCGGCGAAAGGCTGCCTGCCTCTTAAATAACGCTTCCATGACTCCCAAAAACTTGTTTATTACGTCTCTTTCGATTTTTATTGTTATCATAATCATCAGTTGCGGACACCACGATCTTGTTGCGGAAACTGTTTTCAATGTTCCTGATGAGGTGATTATCCTCAAAGGTCATACCGGTGAAATTGATTCTGCAGTTTTCTCGCCGGATAGTCAAAAGATTGTTACGGCAAGTTGTGATAAAACTGCACGGATTTGGGATGCGGCCGCAGGAAAAGAATTACAAAAATTTGAAGGACATACTTCTTGGGTCAATTCTGCCGTTTTCTCTCCCAATAGTAAAAAAATTGTTACCTCAAGTTGGGACAAAACCGCACGGATTTGGGATGCGGCAACAGGGAAAGAATTACAAAAAATCAACGGACATACCATGTGCGTGAGGTCTGCCGTCTTTTCCCCAAATGCAAAAACAATTCTTACCGTCGGTCTGGATAACACCGTACGAATTTGGGATGCCGAAACAGGAAAAGAATTACAAAAACTACAAGGATATATTGATACCATTGATTCCGCCGCTTTTTTGCCCAACGGCAAAATTATTGTGATAACAAATAAAACAAGCCCAAATCAAACAGCATGGATATGGAATACGGCACGCGGAAAAGAATTACAAAAATTTGAAGAAAATACTGACCGTTTTTCACGTACTGTTTCGTTCTCTCCGGACGGCAATGTTTTTGTTGCGGTCAATCTGGATAACACCGCTCAAATTTGTGAAACAGAAACAGGAAAAAAATTATACAAACTCGAAGGACATACGAATGCCGTACAGTCTGCTGTTTTTTCCCCTGATGGTAAAATGATTGTTACAGCCAGTTGGGACAAAACCGCACGAATCTGGAATTGGCAAAAAATTCAACAACATCTACAATCTGCTATCTCCAAAAAATAGAGATTTCCTAATCTATCAGTGGAATTTTTTTGGGTTTAATTTTTTGTAATATATCAGTGAAATAATTGTAGATCACAACCATAGCAGCCCTGAAAGGGCATTAGGATTATAGCCTGCCCCAACGGGGTGGGTAACAATACCAACCTAAACCGAAGCGTAGAGTAGGCGAGGGACGTGTAGGTTTAGGTTTAGCCCTATTCTGTTTCGGGATTTCTCCTTTTTGTGTCTCATTATGCTCATACCTTGCTTCTACGCCTCCTTACCCCTCATCCCACCGGACATGTAGGTTTCCCCCATCCGGCGGTCATTGATGCACTCACCGCAAGTTTTCACGAGAGGTCTTCTGCTCCTTTGAGGAACAACACATTCTTTCAAACGGTTTGAAAGAATGCTGACACTTCTCGTTTGACATTGCCAGCCAGTCTTCGCCTCGATTCGGAGAGATTTAGTCCGTTACGGAACACAGGGTTCAAGCGGTTCTCCTCCTTTAACGGCAAAAACGAACATCAACTAGAGAGCCTTT
>JAITIZ010000330.1 GCA_031279215.1 Planctomycetaceae bacterium | reverse complement strand
ATAATTGTAATGTAACGATTACGTTTGTTCTCTTTTTGTGTAACCGCCTATTTAGTTAATAGTTAATAGTTAATAGTTAATAGTTAATAGTTAATAGTTAATAGTTAATAGTGTCGCATGCGGAATTATTGCCGTTTGGGTAGTAATCCGCATGCGACACTATTAACTATTCACTATTAACTATTAACTAAATAGGCGGTTACACCAAAAGAGAACAAACGTAATCGTTACATTACAATTATTTTGTATGGGTCGTGTAGTTTTGAAAGTGTTCGCGATATTTTTCCCGTGATCCTTTGACAACCTCGTCAAGATAAAGACTGATCGAAGGTATTGGAACCGGATTGTGATTTTTGGTATTTTCTGTTGGTTCTGCCGGAAGTGTTGACAGGAGTTGAATATATCCGGCTAAAAGACGATGCGATTGCGGTGAATAGTGAATCAGAAAATGAACCCACGCCCACGAATCCCGATATTCACGATCTCCCATTTGTCCAATATGTTCCAGTTTTTCCAAACGATGAAGCGATGGAACCGCCCCAAATTTCGTATTCCAACGAATTTGTTTCATATATGGATTTTTTTCGGCACGGTCTTTGATCGGAACTTCAAAATATTTGGCAAGACCCTCATCCAACCAAATCGGAACAGTTGCTATTGATGTATGAATAATCGCATGGGTCATCTCATGACGTAAGTCAATCTCAAATTCGTCCGTCTTTTGAACAAGCAATGTACCAGGTTTGTCGTCAATCTTAATATAAAGTGCCCGCCGATCACGCGGAGCTTTGGGGAAAACCTCTTGCAAAAATTTCAAATATGTTTTTTCGTCCCGAAATAAACAAAGTTCAATTTTTTCTTTCGGAGCCGGAATTCCCATGTAAAGATTCAAATCTATCTGTAATTGTTTAATCTCGTCAAGAATTGATTTGATCTCGAACAACGGAAAATTAGATTGAACCACCACAACACCATAAACCTCACTGTATTTCAGTCTTGTTGTATAAGACGGTGTTAAATCAATTCCCGAAAGTACCGCATCAAATTCTTTTTCCTGAAACTTTTTTTCTTGTGTACGATAATCATGAGTACGGGAACGATGTTCCAGTACAGAACGATTGGATGAAGCCAATTGAGTTGATTTTGTTTCATCGAGAGTTGTTTCGATGACTTTAGTATCAGTAATAGGTATTGCCTTGCCATCCCATTGTTTTGAATCAATTTCGGTAATATTTTGCGGCAACACCGGAATATTCGACGCAACCGTTTGTTTGGATTCATACTCCGGCAAAACATGTTGATTACCTGCGGATGCCAACCGATTGGAAGGTAAGGATTTTTGAGACGAAGAATCAGATACATGATCAACAGGGAATGATTCCACCCAATCCCGCGTATCAAACGAATACGAAGACAAACCTGTCAATAACGGCTCTTCCGAATAATTAGAATTAGGCGTAACCGATTGAGTATCGTATTGCGCAGAAGAAGGAACAGTGTCTAAATCAGGAAGCGTTACAGAATCCGCAATAGAAATCGGATAGGCATCTGGTTTTATTGCTGTTGTTGTGGTTGTTA
This sequence comes from Planctomycetaceae bacterium, assembly GCA_031279215.1. Lineage (GTDB taxonomy): Bacteria > Planctomycetota > Planctomycetia > Pirellulales > Thermoguttaceae > WRKP01. The sequence goes on along the minus strand of JAITIZ010000330.1, from coordinate 2,006 downwards.
CCGTTGATGTTCGGTTTTTCTCATAATAAGGATTTTCAGGAGGAAGCGGAGCAATATTCAAATCATTGGAAGAAAATGTATCCAATGTTTGGAAATCTTGTTCCGATTTTTGAGAATTGTGTGATGTTTCGGAATCTGTTGATGTTTTTTTGAAATCAGAGTTATTTTGGGGTGTTGTGTCTTTATTGCGGAACCAGGAAAAAGGGAACAGCGAATTACCGGAAGAATCTGCCGGTTTTTTCTTTTGGAAATAGGAAAAAAACGGTTTTCTTTCTGTTTCATCTTTGTTTTGTGCCAATCCCTGCCCAACGAATGCAAGAAAGACCAACCCCAGAAACAAAAGACACAACAACCTCTGTTGCCGGTTTACTGAGAATTGATTTTTGGAGTGTGAAGTCATATCGGTTCGCACAAAACAAAGCGAAACTCTTTTCTAATTTTGAAAAATCTACGTCTCTTTATTATCGGCAAAATCGTTGTAATCGGAGTAATCGTTTTTTAAAAAATCTCAAAAAATTCAATTTTTCGGGAAAAAAATTTAAGAAATGTCCCCTATTTTATTCCGTAGTGATTCTATTGTTTATCATTCGGCGTAATTATTTGGTTGGATTTTTGTTTTTCGATCTTAACCCGGTAGGGGTGTGAAGTGCATAACCGTATTTTAAAAATGTTTCCATGTTAATATCGTTAATATCGTTAATATTTAATTTAATACCGATGGATTCGCCTCATAAACCAAAGCCCAGCAATGATAAGACAAATATTAGCAATCCAAACCGAATTGGCGGGAAGTGATCCATTTTTGGCTCCGGTCATTCCGTACATGAGTAAAGGGTAATAAAATAACAACACCGGAATAAAACAAGCAAAAAAACTGCTAAAAATATCTGCTTTTTTCATCCAGATTGCCAACGGAGCACCCAACCAAATGAAAAAGAAACAACTAAAACTGGTTGCCCAACGTCTAGGATGTTCTGCGGTAATACGTTTGAGTCTTTTGAGTAACACCTGATTCTCGTTGTTTAATCGGTTAATCTGTGGTGTACTCCATGCATCGATAGTTCCCATTCCGGCGGCAAAAACTTTTTGTGCAGCAATAATTCGTCGTTTTTTATCGAGATTTTCCTGAACCGTATCTGTTTCTGCCGTAAGTTGTTTGAATCCCATGTTAGAGATACTTCGTTCGGAGTTGGTATCGCGAACAATTTGCGGCAGAGCAATAAGAATTGTTCGGTTATGACCGGTGTATTTAGCACCGGCTCCTTCGACTTTGACACTGTTCAGCAGTACTGTCAATGTCTGTTCTGTAAAATTAATTTTGAGTTCTGCACTTTGTGCTTCGATGGTGGAGGGCGGATTTTTCAGTGTAATGGTTGGCGAGATCAAACGGCGGTTCTCAACACCTTTAACCATGATTGTAATATCACGAGATTCTGTTTCGAAAGTATGATTTCTTCTAAGTTGTTTTAGGAGAATATCTTCAGCGGAGAGGTAAACGACGGTATTGATACCGCTTCGCCCCCAAGTAACCGCCATTTCGTTCAACCAAACGGCGAAAAGACTCACAAAGATTCCCAATACCATAACAGGCCAAAGAAAAGCGTAAGGAGGAATTCCAAGTGATTTCAAGGCGATCACTTCATTATTCCCTGACATTTTGGCAAAAAAGGTTGTTACGGCGAGTAATAGTGTCATTGGCAGCGAAATTCGGGAGGTAACAACAACCACGTAGGGAATCATACGAACAATAGTAATAATAGGAAAATCTTTCGAAAGTGCTTCATTAATAAGCACCCCAAGAATCAATAACGTTGTCATGGCGATAAACGCAATAAGAAACGTTACTAAAAGTTCCCAAATAATATAACGATGAATTGTTTTCATATTTTTATTGAAACCGTTGAAACCGTTGAAACCGACCAAAACGGAAAACATCGAATTGTCCCGATTTTCGGTGATAAGGTCAAGAGGAAAAATTCTATACAAAGATTTAGTGCAGGCGAGAC